>CAZCVS010000294.1:0-4650 GCA_964501845.1 uncultured Iamiaceae bacterium | reverse complement strand
TGACCCGGTGGTCCTTGCGGGCGTAGAGCCAGCAGAGGACGACCACGGGGATGACGGCGAGGGAGATGGGCCGCACCATCACAGCCAGGCCGAGCAGCACGCCGCACCCGGCGATCCTCCACTGGCTGAACGCCGCGTCCCAGGGCCGCGAGAGCAGCAGGGCCAAGAAGGCGAGGAAGACGAAGTTGTAGAGCGTCTCGCCCAGCAGGGCACCGGTGTGGAAGATCAGGTTCGGGTACAGCGCGTAGAGCACGGCGGCGACCAGCGCGGCGACGGGACCGGCGAGCCGCTTCGCCACCGAGGCGACGAGGGCGACGGTGGCGGTGCCGAGCAGCGCCTGGATCAGCCCGGCGACGAGCCACGGCTCGTCGGTGAACGGCTTGGCGATCCACGTGACGATGCCGAGGAACCACGGATAGCCGGGTGGGTAGTAGGCGGTCGGGTCACCGGTGAAGGGCTCGGTCATCCCGTTGCCGTCGGCGATCTGGCGCGCATACCCGAGGTAGCGCGCCGGGTCCACGAAGATGCCCTGCGGCTCCCGGCTGACCCAGAGCACCCACGCGATGCGGAGCCCGAGGGCCGCCACGACGACGACCGCCAGCAGGCGGCGGTACCGGCGGTCGGTCACGGATCCGTGGTGCTGCGACCCAAGCGGCTGCGGATGCCCCACGTGGTCACCCGCGCCATGGACTCGGCCATGATCTTCACCGACATCTTGGAGGTCCCGTACTCCCGGTCGACGAAGGTGATGGGGATCTCCTCGAGCCGCAGGTCCGCCTGCACCATGCGCAGGGCGACCTCGCTCTGGAACGCGTACCCGTTGGCCCGCGTCGAGTCGATGTCGATGGCTTCGAGGGTGGACGCCCGGTAGGCCCGGAACCCGCCGGTTGCGTCCTTGATGCCCAGCCGCAGGACGGCCGCGGTGTACCGGTTGCCGTACCGGCTCAGCATCCGGCGGTGCAGCGGCCAGCCCGGCGTGGACCCGCCCGGCACGTAGCGACTGCCGATGGCGCAGTCGACGCCGTCGTCGACCGCGTCGAGCAGGGCCGGGATCATCGCCGGGTCGTGCGAGAAGTCGCAGTCCATCTGGATGATGACCTCGTAGCCCTGGTCCAGGCCCCAGCGGAAGCCCTCGCGGTAGGCCGCGCCGAGGCCCTCCTTGCCCGGTCGGTGCAACACGTCGACGCGGCCCAACTCGGCTGCGGTCTTCTCCGCGATCTCACCGGTGCCGTCGGGGCTGTTGTCGTCGCAGACGAGGATGTCGACCTGCGGCGCCGCCGATCGCACGGCCCGCAGGAAGCGGTCGACGTTGGCCGCCTCCTGGTAGGTGGGCACGCAGACCAGTGTTCGCACGAGGGGCGAGGCTACCTGTCAGTCCATCGCGGGCTGGCACTCGCCGTCGGCCGTCTTGCGCCGGTAGACGTCGAAGTACGGACTGAAGTCGCCGACCGGGCAGAAGTCGCGCTGCACCACCTCGTTGGGCTCGTTGGAGCCCTCGAGCCGGGACTCGTTCGGCTCCTCCCAGGCATCCCAGACGTGGCTCAAGATCAGCCAGTCCGAGGCGGCGACCTCGTCGGCGAGACCGGAGTCCGGGGCGTTGGCCATGCCCGGGTCCATCTCGATGTACCGAGTGCCCGGCGTGGCGCCGGGGAGCAGGTAGTAGAGGTACGCGTCGGAGTACGGCGTCTTGCGCAGATCCGCGGTGCCGACCAGCACCTTCTGGCCGGGCTCGATCTGCGGTCCGATCTCCTCAAGCATCCGTTGGGCCACGGGAGCGATGTCCTTCGCTCCCAGGTAGAAGGTCCGGCCCTCGTAGGTGACGGGGTAGCCGAACACGTTGCCGTTGACGCTCTGCCGTGCCAGGTCGAGGTAGGTGCGAGCGGTGAAGTGCGGGATGACCACCAGCGGCAACAGGGCGACGATGGCAACCGTCAGCGTCGGGGCCCAGCGCCGGACCTGGGGGACTCGGACGTGCTCGAGCACCTCGCAGATGGCCGCGGGGAGGAACGCGAGGGTGACGCAGCTGACCCAGGCCAGGTGGGTGGTGTCAGCCCGCTGCATGGCCTGGGGCATGAGCCCGAGGCCCAGGAGCCCGACCGTGAGGATGACCCGGGGGCGCCACGCTCCCGGCTCGGCCCGCACTCGCCACCAGCCGACGCCGACCACGAACGCGGTGGCGAGGGGGAGCAGGAAGAACCAGACGAACGCCTGCTGGGGCGACTCGAGCGACGGGAGGGCCCAGGACTGGGGCCGCAGCAGGGCCACCTTCTGGAGCGCGCCGTCGAAGGTGTCCCACGAGGGCGGCCGGGGCAGCGACCGGCCGCCGCGGAGGTCGAACACCGGCTCGATGACCATGCCCCGGATGGCCGCGGATGGGCCCGACAGCGCCAGGTGCACGAGGTAGAGCGCGAGGACGGGCACGGCGCCGAGCAGCCAGCGCTTCCAGCGGCCCCACCCCAACCCGGCCATCAGGCCGAGCGTGGCCAGGGCGGTGGCGACGACGGCATCGGGGCGAAACAGCAGGGCCGCGCCGGCGAGGGCACCGCTGGTGACCAGCAGACGCCCGGCCGTACGACTGGCGGCATCGCTCGGTCCGGTCGCGGGATCGGTGAGCCACCGCCGTGCCCGGAGCCCGGTCCACACGGACGCGAGGATCAGCGCGACCGCGCCGTTCCAGGCCAGGGCGGTGAGACCGATGGCGGTGGTGGTGAGCAGCACCCCGAAGACGCCGGCGGCCGTGGCCACCCGCCGACCCCAGGGCCAGACCAGGGCCATGACGCCGAACACGATCCCCGCCAGCTGCGCCAGGCCGAAGACCCGCTCGGCGGTGATGGAGACGCCGACGAGCTTGTACCAGCCGGCCAGCGCCCACAGCGAGCCCGGTCCGTACAGGTGCAGGAAGTCCCGGTGGGGCATGTCGCCGGCCAGCAGGCGCTCCGGGAAGACGAGCATGAAGCCCTCTTCCATGGGCGGCCCCTGGTAGCGCATGAGGGCGCGCATCGGGATCGCCAGCACGATCCCGACGATCAGCACCGACAGGACCGACTTCCACGAGTACCGCCGGAGCGCCCAGGTGGGGCGAACATCGTCGAGCTCGTCGGTCGGGGCGGGGGTGTCGGTCATGTCGTCTCGGCGGTGGCGGGGATCGGATCCGGCTCCGTAGGGCTGCGGCGGCCGGGGAGCAGGGCGTCGATGGTCACGGCGGCACCGACGATCACGACCAGGTCACCGACCGTGCGGAAGCGGATGTGACCGTAGACGGCGACCGCGGTGAGGGTCACCATCGCCAGCATCGACACGAGGGGCCAGACCATGACCCGCCGGCGGCGCAGGATCACCAGGCCGGCGATTCCGGGGATGAGCAGCAGCCGCCACAGCCAGAGCCCACCGACCGACCAGTCGTGGGGCCGGCCCTCGAACTGGAGGACCTTGGCGTTGGTCTCGCCGTAGCGCAGGTCCCAGACCCGGGCGGCGCGCGCGGCCGCGACGGCTGGCCAGCGATCCGAGTGCTCCTTGGCGTACTCCCGACCGAGGTCGCCCCAGCCCTTGGCGCGCTGGGACTCGTCGCCGGGTGGATCGGCAGGCAGACCGGCGGCCAGCCGCTCCTGGCGGACGCGCTCTTGGCAGTTGAACGACCAGTACCCGATCAGCGGCCCGGAGTAGGTGTCCGGGCAGTTGGCGTAGAACAGGACCTCGTCGCTGTTGGTCGAGACCGGGACGGGCTCCTCGAAGCGGACGAGGTTGCGGATGGTCCACGGTGCCAGCAACCCGAGCGCGACCACCCCCATCACGCCGGCGTGGAGCCACCACCGCGGGGTCTCCTTGCGAGCCGAGAGCGCGAGCGGCAGGCACAGCAGTGGCAGCAGGAGGAGTGCCTCGCCCCTGGTGAGGATGGCTCCCCCGACCGCGGCTCCCACCAGCCCGGCCCGCAGGTAGGACGGGTCGTCCTTCCACCGGTAGGCCAGCACCAGGGCGGCCCCGACCACGGCGGTGTAGAGCCCCTCGGGCCAGAGGCTGCCGTCGATGATGAACAGGTTCGGGTACACCGCCACGAGCACGGCGGCGGCGAGGCCGGCCCGATCCCCGGCCAGGCGCCGGGCCAGCAGGGCAGCCACGACGATGACCGCGACGCCGGCCAACGCCGCCATGGTCTTGTGGGAGAGGTAGCCCCGGGCACCGAGCAGGGATGCGGGGGTCAGCCACAGCGTGAAGAGCGGCGGGTGGATCGCGGACGGGACGAACCGGCCCTCGGTGAGCCACTGGATCGGCTCTCCGAAGCCCACACCGTCGGCCAGCATGTTGGCCTGGGCGTGGTAGAAGAACGGGTCGCCGTTGCCGGGGTTGCGCTCCATGATGGTGCCGAACGTCGCGATCCGGCTGGCGAAGCTCAGGAGCGACACGGCCCACAGCCCGCCGGCGAACAGGCCCAGCGGCTTGTCCTTGTAGCGCAGCGCCGGCCGCTCCACGAGGTACCAGCTGATGGCCGAGAGAACGATCGTGACCCCGACCGTCCACCCGAGCGTCGTCCAGAACGGCACGTTGAACTGCATGCCCGGGTGGCGGGCTGCGTCGGGGCCACCCGGGGTGAACGGGCTGCTGACCCAGCGACCGATGACCAGGATCTGCCAGAGGTAGATGCCGTAGGAGATC
>CAZCVS010000293.1:0-4680 GCA_964501845.1 uncultured Iamiaceae bacterium | reverse complement strand
CAGAGCATCTCACTCGTAATGAGAAGGTCAAGGGTTCGATTCCCTTCTTGGGCTCCAATGCCGGCGGGCGATGTTCGGCTCGGGCCGACGAGGTCTCGTCTCACGCGAGGCTGAGGCCCGGAACCTCGTCGAAGATCCGGTCGGCGGTGAGGAGCGGTGCATCGAGGTGAAGCGCAGCCGCGGCGCTGATCGCTGCCTCCAGCCCGGTTTGGCGAACCTCGCCCTACTCAGCGATCGCCACCGCCAGGGCAACCTGGGCCGATCGTCTCACCGGTCCGCCGAACGCGCCGTCACGGGCGGCGAGCCTATGGCGACGAGCGTCATGAGACCCGACGCTGCCGCTCGTCTCGGTCGATCGATGCGGGCTGACCTGCTGACCGCCCGTGGTGGTGACGGCCGCGAGGATCGCCCGTAGCGTGGGTGGTTCGGAACGGTCGAGCCAGGAGCAGGGCGATGACGGACCAGTGCGAGCACCTCGACACCGTGGAGGCCGTCGAGCCGTCTGCCGATGGCTGCGAGGACTGCCTGGCCTCGGGCGGTCGCTGGGTGCACCTGCGGATCTGCCAGCAGTGCGGCCACGTCGGGTGCTGCGACAGCTCGCCCAACCGCCACGCCACAGCCCACTGGCGCGAGGCGGGCCACCCGCTCATCCGCTCGTTCGAGCCGGGCGAGGACTGGTGGTGGTGCTACCCCGACGAGCTGATGTTCGAGGTCCACGGCGCCCCGCCGGCGCCCTCGCACTCCTGACGCGCGACGCGCCGCGGACGGCAGGGGGTTCGGGCGCCGGCCGGATCGACCCTCCGGCCCAGGTCGAGGGCTACGGTTCGCGTGTCGCCGCGCGGACACACCGTCCCGCGGCGGTTCCACCTCCACCCCGCAGGACGGCACCGATGGACGCACCCCAACCGGAACAGGCGGGGCCACCCGTCGCTGGCGAACCCGACGTCGAGCAGCTCAAGGCCGAGGTCAACGCCCTCCACCAGCAGGTCGAGCAGCTGTCCAGGCAGCGGGTCAGCCGTCACCGCGTCCGCAAGATCACCGCGGTCTTCCTGGTGGTGGTGTTCGCCTTGTCGTTCGTCGCTTCGGGCGTCGGCATCTGGCTCCACCGCAACACGCTCAACGACGACGTCTGGAACGAGCGGGTCGTGCCGCTCGGCCAGGACCCGGAGGTCCAGAAGGCGCTGGCGGCGTGGACCACCGCGGAGCTGATGAAGGCCGTCGACCCGGAGGCGCTGTTCAAGGAGGCGCTGCCCGACCGCGCTCAGATCCTCGCCGTCCCGCTGACCACGGCGGTCGAGGGCTTCGTGGCCGACAAGGTCGAGGAGTTCTACGCGTCGGACGCGTTCGAGAAGATCTGGACCGTTGCCGCCACGCGGGCCCACGATGCGGCCATCCGCACGCTGAGGGGCGACGCGCCGGCGGTCACCGCCGATGGCGAGAAGGTCACGATCAACTTCATCCCGCTGATCAACGCCGTCCTCGCCGAGATCCTGGAGGAGGCGCCCGGCCTCGTCGGCAGTGACGCCGAACTGCCGACGATCACGGTCGAGGACGTCCCCGCGGCGGCGCGCGAGAAGCTCGGCGATGCGCTCGGAGTGGACCTCGGTCCGAACTTCGGCACGTTCACCGTCTACGACGGTGGCAAGCTCAGCACCGCCCAGCAGGCCGTGCGGATCTTCGATGCGGTCGTGCCGCTCACCACCGCCATCGCGATCCTCTCGTTCGTCGGGGCCCTGGCCGCATCGACCCGCCGGCGCCGCACCCTGCTCCAGCTCCTCGGCGTCGCTGCGGTGGGGGCGATCCTCATCCGCCGGATCTGCTTCATCCTCCAAGACGAGGTCGACAACCTGGTCAAGGTCGACGTCAACCGACCGGCGGCGAACGTCATCGTCAGCACGTTCGTCGACCCACTCACCAACGGGGCCGCGACCGCGCTGTGGATCATCGGCATCGTGGCGTTCATCGCCATCATCACCGGGCCCTACGGCTGGGTGGTGTCGCTGCGGTCGAGCATCGCCGACCTGTTCCGCTCGGCCAGCACCGCGGTGGGCGACCGGGCCAACGACGACGCCACGCTGCGGTGGGTGGCCCGCAACATCGATGCCCTCCGCATCGGGGGCTACGTGGCCGGCGCCCTCGCGCTGTGGTTCTTCGACCTCACCTGGGTGGTGTTCTTCCTGATCGCCCTGGTGGTGGCGGGGTGGCAGGTGCTCGTCGCCCAGCTCGCCGGGCGGGCCGACGCCGACGGGCCAGGTGACGGCGTCGACCCCTCGGCCCCGCCGCCAGCCGTCGGCACGGGAACCGGCCCGCCGGGGCCGTACGCCCCCTGACCCCGGGAGGGCCTCAGGGGCTGTCGGGCTCGGTGCCCGCCGACGCTTCCTGCTCGATGAGCCAGGTCGTGGCGTCGTCGGCCGCCAGGGCGGTGGACTCGCCGACCACGGCGCTCGCCTCGTAGACGGCCACGGGTGCGGCCAGCTCGACCTTGCCGTTGCGGCGCATCTGCTCGATCAGCACGGGGTCGGCACCGCTCAGGTACAGCCGCCCGCCGCGGGCCGCGAGCTTGGCCGCGTAGTCCGAGGCCACCACGAAGAACGTGGCGCCGAGGGCCGTACGGCCGCGGAGGCGCAGCACGACCACGGGCCGGGTGGCGTCGCCGGGATCGGGCAGCCGGGCCTGGAGCGTCCGGGCGCCGGCGTACAAGAGGCTGCCGTAGACGTCGAGGATCGTGACCTGGTCCGAGGCCAGCGCCGCGGGAGCCGTCCGCTCCTCGAACCGGCCGTCGTCGCGCGGTTCGAGCTGGACGACGCGCAGGTCGAGCGCTTCCCGGTTGAGCTGCATGATCAGCGAGAGGGCGACGCCGATGCCGACCGCGGGGGCGACCGGCAGCACCAAGGTGGCGACGAAGGTGGTGATCATCGCGACGCGCGACGTGGAGCTGGTGCGCAAGATGGCCTGGACCTCGCGGGGCCGAAGGGAGCCGACGGCGGCGAAGATCAGGACTCCGGCGAGCGTCGGGATCGCCACCTTGCCCACGGCCGGTGCGAGCACCAGCAGCACCGCGGCGATCCACAGGCCCGAGAAGATGGCGGCCCACCGCGACGCCGCGCCCGAGGCCCGGTTGAGCGCGGTCTGGCCGACGGAGCCGCCGACCGGCTGCCCCTGGAACAGGCTCGCGGTCACGTTGCCGATGCCCTGGGCGATGAAGTCCCGGTTGGGCGCCGTGGGCTCGCCCCGGGGGTTGGGCGCAGATTCGGCCACCCCCGCGCCCTGGACGAGCACGAGGGCGGCGACGGCCAGGGCCCCGGTGAGCAGGTCCAGGTCCAGGTAGCGCAGGCGGGGGAGGGCCGGCACCGGGATGCCCATGGGGATCGCGCCCCCGTCGGCCACCAGCTGCACCTGATCGGTCCAGAGCACGATGGCCGCGATGCTCGGGACGACGAGCGCGATGAGGGCGCCGACGGTGGCCAGGCGGCTGGCTCGGAGCGCAGCGATGATGGCCAGCGCGGCCACGCCGACGGCCAGCGAGGGCAGATCGATCTGGGCGGGGTGGGTCACCACGAACAGGGCCCGGGAGACCGCATTGGATCCCGTGGCCTCGACCCCGGTGAGGTCGGCGAGCTGCCCGCAGGCGATGTTCACGGCGATCCCGCTGAGGAAGCCGATCATCACCGAGTGCGGCACGAAGCGGGTGGATCGCCCGAGCCGCAGGATGCCCGCGGCGATCATCGCCGCGCCGGCCAGGAGGGTCAGCAGGAACAGTGCGCCCGGACGGTCGGCGGCGGGGGTGCCGCGGAGCGCGGAGCCCGCGGCCAGCGCAGCTGCGCTGGTGGTGGTGATCACCACCAGGCGGGAGCTGGTGGTGAGACCGCCGGACACGCGGCCGGCGAAGCTGGCGTAGAGCCCGTGGACCGGGTTGACGCCGGCCAGGACGCTGGCCGCCATGCCGTCGGGGACACCGCCGATGGCGCCGGGGATGCCGGCGAGGAGGTCGTGTCGGACGGTCGCCCGTCGGGGCGCGACCGATCGCACGGCGGCCGCTGCCTGGTGCAGCCGTGGGCCGGTCACGGGGCGGGGCGCCCGGCGGAGATCGTGATCAGTCCTTCTGCACGAGCTTCCAGATGCCGAGCACGACGACGGAGCCGATGATGGTGCCGAAGAAGCCGGTCGGGTGGAGGTCCAGATCGCCCTCGAAGATGAGGCTGCCGAGCAGGCCGCCCACGAACGAGCCGGCGAAGCCGGCCACCAGAAGCGGGACCCAGTTGTCGGGGCGGGTGCTGCCGCCCGTGAGGATGTTGGCCAGCCATCCGGCGCACAGCGCCCACACGAGGATGAACAAGAGGATCACGGGCACTCCAGGTGACGTCGGTCGGTTCCGACGTGAGTCTCGCGTGTCGACCTTCGACCCGCGCGACCCGCGCCGACCCGCGCCACCCGCGGGTCAGAGCATGCCGGCGCGCTCGAGGCGGTGGAAGCAGGCGGCCCCCCAGATGGGCGGCAGGTAGAAGGTGATCATCCGGTACACGATGGTCACGGCGAAGGCGGTGGCCTGATCGACGCCCGCGGCGCTGAGCCCGGTGATGAGGGCGCCTTCGGTGACGCCGATGCCGCCCGGCACCGGCATCAGGCCGGCGAACAGCGACACGCACACGTTGACGACCAGGAGCGTGCCGAGCGGCACCG
>CAZCVS010000292.1:1777-4687 GCA_964501845.1 uncultured Iamiaceae bacterium | reverse complement strand
GTCCAAGGGCAAGGCCCGCCTCGCCGCCTACGACAAGCTGCTCGAGGAGTCCAAGGCGGCCGACGGCCGCGACGCCAAGCTCCAGATCTTCATCCCATCCGGTGACCGCCTCGGCGACCAGGTGATCGAGGTCGAGGGCCTGAACAAGGGCTTCGGCGACAAGCTCCTCATCGAGGACCTCTCGTTCTCGCTGCCCAAGGCCGGCATCGTCGGCATCATCGGCCCGAACGGCGCTGGAAAGACCACCCTGTTCAAGATGCTCACCGGTCAAGAGCAGCCCGACTCGGGGAAGATCACGGTCGGCTCGACCGTGCAGCTGGCGTACGTCGACCAGAGCCGCGACAGCCTCGACGACTCCAAGACGGTCTACGAGGAGATCACCGGCGGCAAAGACGACCTCGTGGTCGGCGGCCGGGAGATCCACGGCCGGGCCTACGTCGCGTCGTTCAACTTCACCGGCTCTGACCAGCAGAAGTCGGTCGGCGTCTTGTCGGGCGGCGAACGCAACCGCGTGCACCTCGCCAAGCTCCTTAAGGAGGGCGGCAACGTCCTGCTCCTCGATGAGCCCACCAACGACCTCGACGTCGACACCCTGCGCGCCCTGGAGGACGCCCTCGAGGCCTACGCCGGCTGCGCCGTGGTCATCTCCCACGACCGTTGGTTCCTCGACCGCATCGCCACCCACATGTTGGCGTTCGAGGGCGACTCGCAGGTCCGCTGGTTCGAGGGCAACTTCTCCGAGTACGAGGCCTTCCGCCGCAAGGAGCTCGGCGCCGAAGCCGACCAGCCCCACCGCATCGCCTACAAGCGCTTGACCCGCTAGGTGAACGATCTGGTCCGGACGCTCATCGTCTGCGGGCTGATCAGCGGGACCCAGCCGTTCACGATCATGGGGATGTTCCTCGTGCTCGGCAGCAACCGGGGCACCCGCAACGTGTGGTGGTACCTGCTCGGCTGCTTCAGCGTGCAGTTCGTGGTCGTGGTGATCGTGGGCTCGATCGTCGGTGGGACCGTGGACGCCGACTCCTCCCCGGGACGGTCGCTGATCGGCCTGCGCATCGCCGCCGGCGTCGTCCTCGTCGGGTTGGGCACCTGGCTGCGCCGTCCGGCGAAAAACGCGGCACCCGACACGCCCAAGGTCTTCGACCGCCTGGCCAACGTGGGCGCCGGCGCCTCGTACATCGGCGGCATCCTCGTCGCCGACTACCAAGGCGCCGTCCTCGCCGCCGGCGCACTCGCCACCGCGAAGGTCACCAGCACCCAGCAGCTCGTCGGCTGGGCCATCTACTGCCTGTTCGCCACCGGCCTCCCTGCGCTGGCCGCCTTCGCCACCATCCGCTCGGCGCGGGCCGAGGCCAACCTGCACCGCACCATCGACTGGGTGATGCGCAACCGCCGATCGCTCGCCTCGTGGATCTGCCTCGTCGGGGGCCTGTTCCTCTTCGGCGACGGCCTCGCCGCCTGGGTCCAAGCGGGCGCCTAGCGAATCAGGTCCGGCGGGCGGAGCGGCCAGCTCGGAAGAGGGCGATGCCGGTGGCGATGAGCCAGACGTCGCCCACGGTGAGGCCCAGGCGCTGGAAGAGGCCGTTGGCATCGCTGACGGTCGTGGCCACCAGGCACAGGCCCGACGTGACGCCGCCGGCGAGGGCCAGGGCCGCGGCCCGGTCGTGCCCCGCTTCCCGCAGCGGTCGTGCCGACGCCAGCTGCAGGGCGGTGATGGACACGTACCCGATTCCCGCGGCCACGCCGTGCCACGTGTCCATCGACGACGAGTGGTCGAGCGGGAGGGCGGCGACGGCGATGGTGGCGGCGCCGTTGACCGCCGCGATGGACCAGACCCGGCGCAGCGGCGAGGTCCGTAGGGCGGTGGAGCCGACGAACACCGACGCGCCGTACGCCACGAACGCCGCGGTCATCAGGTCCCGGTTCGGCGCGCCGACCGCGGCGATGCGGCTGATGGCGTCGTTGACCGGCGAGTAGCCCGGCGTGCGGCCGCCGCCGATGACCCAGCCGCCGATGAACGCCGCCGGTCCAGCCACCAGGCCGAGCGCCGACCAGGGACGGGAGGTCACGAGTGGTCTGCCGGCTCCCCCTCCCAACCCCATCCGGTGACGCTACCGCTGCCGTCTACGTTCAAGACATGACCGATCTGAACGTCGACGTGGTGTTCCTGGATGCGGGCGGCGTGCTGGTGGTGCCCAGCCACGACGTCATCTGCGAGCGATTCGCGGCCGCCGGGTTCACCGTCGACCCCGAGCTGCTGTTCGAAGCGCACTACCGGGGCGTCCACGCGATCGACGCGGCCCAGGCGCAGCCCGAGGTGTTCGACGACTACCACCGCGCCTACGCCGCCCACGTCGGCATCGACGAGGCCGCTCTGCTGGCCTCGGGCGAGGTGCTCGAGGGCCTGTGGCAGATCTCGGGGCTCTGGCGCCAAGCGCTGCCGTGGGCGGTCGAGGGGCTGGCCGCCATCGCCGCCACCGGTGTCCCGATCGTCATCGTCTCCAATGCCGACGGCACGGTGGACCAGGTGCTGGCGGAGGCCGGCCTGCTCCAGGTCGGACCGGGCGACGGGACCGAGGTCTTCGCCATCGTCGACTCCGGCGCCGTCGGCATCGCCAAGCCCGACCCGGCGATCTTCCACCACGCGCTCGACCTGGTGGGCGCCACCGCGGACCGGGCGATCCACGTGGGCGACGCCTACCAGTACGACGTGCGGGGTGCCCGCGCCGCGGGCGTTCGCCCCGTGCTGGTCGACCCCCTCGGCATCCGCACCGACGTCGACTGTGACCAGATCGCCTCCCTCGTGGACCTCGTCGACCTGCTCCGCTGACGCTCAACCGCGGCACTAACTGAGGCGGATGGCGACCTCGTTCGCCAGGAGGCGGCCCTCGGTGGTGAGGACCACCC
>CAZCVS010000292.1:0-1677 GCA_964501845.1 uncultured Iamiaceae bacterium | reverse complement strand
AGGCGGATGGCGACCTCGTTCGCCAGGAGGCGGCCCTCGGTGGTGAGGACCACCCGGTCGCCGTCGCGCTCGACCAGGCCTTCGAGCTGGTCGAGGAAGCCGTCGGGGACCTCAGCGGCAGAGACCCCCGTGCGGGTGCGGATGGCGAGCTGGAGGTGCTCGATCCGGCGGCCCTCGTCATCGAGCTCCTCGCTCCCCGCCTCGGCGGATCGGCCCTCCTCGATGGCGGCGAGGTAGCGCTCGGGAGTGCGCAGGTTCCAGTACCGGCGGCCGCCGAGGTGACCGTGGGCCGCGCAGCCGATGGCCAGGTACTCGCCGCCGGACCAGTAGAGGTGGTTGTGGCGGCACTCGTGGCCGGGCTTGGACCAGTTCGAGATCTCGTACCACTCGTAGCCCGCGGCCCCGAGCCGGTCGGTGGCGAGCTGGTACTCGTCGGCCTGGGTGTCGTCGTCGGGATGGCGGGCGGGGTCGGCGGCGAGCGGGGTGCCGGCCTCCACCGTCAGGGCGTAGGCGCTCATGTGGTGCGGATCGAGGGCGATGGCCGCGTCGAGGGTGGCCGACCACTGGTCGAGGGTCTCGCCGGCGGCGCCGTACACGAGGTCGACGTTCACCGACAGACCCGCGGCGTGAGCCGCCTCCACCGCCCGACGGACGTTGGCCGGGTCGTGCTCGCGCCCGAGGGTGGCCAGCACGGCAGCGTCCATCGACTGGACGCCGATGGAGATCCGGGTGACCCCTCCCTGGGCGTAGATCCGAGCCCGTTCGGCGTCGAGGTCGTCGGGGTTGCACTCGATGGTGACCTCCGCCCCCGGCGCCAGCGGCACGGCTCGGAGCACAGCGACCAGGCGGTGCGGGTCGACCAGCGTCGG
Source organism: uncultured Iamiaceae bacterium (assembly GCA_964501845.1). Taxonomy (GTDB): domain Bacteria; phylum Actinomycetota; class Acidimicrobiia; order Acidimicrobiales; family Iamiaceae; genus Aquihabitans. The sequence continues at coordinate 808 of CAZCVS010000292.1, read as the reverse complement.
CGTTCCGCCGCCGACGAAGACGCTGGTCACCGGTGGCCGGCCCGGAGTCTGCTCACGGATCTGGCGCTCGCAGGCGGCCAGGTAGCGCTCCTCCAGGTGGAGGCGGTCGGTCCAGGTCGCGAAGGCGCAGTAGTCGCACCGGTGCCGGCAGAAGGGCACGTGGAGGTAGAGCCCGAACGACACGCCCGGAGCGTACCGGTGGTCCGCTCCACCGACCCGAGCCGAGGGCCGCACGGAAGGCGGTTCGCCGGTGACACCAGCAGCCCGAACACGCTCTGCGACATTCACTGGCCTCGACGCCACGCATGGTGACAAAACCGCACAGCGTGGGCTACAGTGTTCGCCGAGCGCGAAGCGTGCGCATCGAGACCAACGTGGGAGATCAGGCAGATGACGCCTCCGTCAGTGGAAAACGAGCTCGACCCAGAAGCCACGGAGTACGCCCGGCTCGTGGGTGAGCGGCTCCGCGCCATCCGGCGCCAGAAGCGCCTGTCCCTCCAGGAGGCCGAGGAGCTCTCGGCCCAGGAGTTCAAGGCCTCGGTCCTCGGGGCCTACGAGCGCGGCGAGCGCGCCATCTCGGTCCCCCGCCTCCACCGCCTCGCCACCGTGTACCAGGTCCCGGTCGACCAGTTGCTCCCCCGCGACCCGGCCGATCCACGGTCCGACGGCCCGTACCTCGACCTCACCGCTCCGACCGCGCCGGCGCCCCGCAAGATCGTCATCGACCTCGGCCGCCTCGACGACATCGGCGGACCCACGGGCGAGATGCTCCGCCGCTACCTGGCGATGATCCAGGTCCAGCGCCAGG
>CAZCVS010000291.1:0-4687 GCA_964501845.1 uncultured Iamiaceae bacterium | reverse complement strand
CCGTGGCGGGCGACGAGGTCCTGGGCGCGGACCACCTCGCTGATGCGCGCCGCGATCGTCATGACGACCTGATCGCCGGCCGCGAACCCGAACGTCTCGTTCACCCGCTGGAGGTGGTCGAGGTCTGCGAACAGCACGGCGACGCGCCGGTCCCGGTCCGAGGCCGACACCGCTCGGGCCAACTGCTCGACGAGCAGCACCCGGTTGGGCAGGCCGGTGGCATCGTCGTAGAGAGCGGCCCGGCGGAGCTGGTCCTCAAGGGCGTGCTGGCTCGTCATGTCCCGGCAGATGGTGCTGTAGATCTGCTGACCGTCGTCATCGAGCATCGGGTGCGCCACCAGGACCTGCGAGACCGGGATCTCGTGGCCGTCCGGGCGGCGGAGGCGGTTCTCACCCGTCCAGGTGCCGAGGCGCTCGGCGGTGCGCATGCCCTCTCGCACCAGGTCCTGGGCCAGGTCGTCGGGGAAGAAGTCGAAGGCCCGGGTGGTGGGGCTGGCGTCGGGGGAGAAACCGAGGAGGTGGCGGCCCACCGGGTTCAGGTAGCGGATGGTCCCGTCCCGCGACGCCGACGCGACCAGGTCCGGGGTGGCTTCGATGATGTCGCTCACGCGCTCCTTGGCGTTGCTCACGTCGCGGCGGGAGCTGACGACGGACCCGGTGGTCACCCCGGTGACGACGAGCACCAGCATGAGCAGCTGGAAGTCCGAGCGGTCCAGGGGAGCGTCGATCTGCACGTGCGCGCCGGCGGTCATCACCGCGCACAGCGCCGCGGTGGACACCGCGGCGGCGGCGACTCCGTGGCGGACGGCGACGATGACCACGGGGATGAAGGCGAGGTACACGAAGCGCATCGGCTCCTGGCCGATCCCCATCAGGATCAGGCCGGTGACCGCCGGTGCGAGGAGCTCGGCGCCGAGCTGCCACCGGGGGAGCGCGTCCTCGTCGTCGGCCAGGCGCACCTGGCGGCCCCGGGCCAGCTCGTCGCCCGCGATCATCAGGGCCGGGAGCAGGCAGGTCGCGCCGACGATGTCACCCACCCAGAACAGTGCAGCCGTCCGCGCCAGCTGGTCGGCCGCGATCAGCTCCGCCCACCACTGCACCCCGACGCCGACGACCGTGGCGCAGGCCGCTCCGGCGCCGATGCCGAGCGCGAGCACGGCGAGGTCCTCGGGGCTGCGCAGCCGGGGATCCAGCGCGAGGCGGCGCATCACCCAGGCGCCCAGCGCGTAGGAGAAGGCCAGGCCGACCGAGTTGACCACGAGCAGGAACGGTCCGTACTCCGCGCCCAGACCCATCACCACCGGTGTGCTGACCAGCTCTGCGACGACGATCAGCCACACCAGGCGGGGCCGGAAGTAGCAGACCGCGATCGCGACCGCCGCCGGCGGGAACCAGATGAGAGCGGGCCCCTCGAGGCTGATCTCGCGTGCCCACACCGCGGCGGCGAGGTACGCGACGAAGGCGAGCGCTGCCTCCACGGCTCCTTGTTGGTACGACCCGCTCGCAGACCTGGGAAGTTCCATGCCGGGTGCCCCTTCCGGCCCTGCCACCTGCTCAGCGTAGGTGCCCGACCCGCGGCCTGCGGGGCTTCACGCCCTCACCTGTCTGGGTGGGAGCGAGGGCTCCTACCAGCGGGGGTCCGCGGCGAACAGCCGGGCGAACTCGTCGAAGGTCAGCGGCTTGGCGAACAGGTAGCCCTGGGCGTAGTCGCAGTGGCCGCGGCGGAGGTAGTCGAGCTGCGCGCTGGTCTCGACCCCCTCGGCGGTGGTCTGGTGGCCGAGGGCGTCGGCGATGGCGAGCACGGCGTCGACGATGCGGCCCAGCCGGTCGTCTTGGCGGTCGATGGCGCCGACGAACGACTGGTCGATCTTGACCTGGTCGACCGGGAGGTGGCCGAGGCGGGCGAGCGACGAGTAGCCCGTCCCGAAGTCGTCGATGGCCAGTGAGACCCCGAGGTCGTGGAGCCGCGCCATGACGTCGACGGGACCGTCGAGGCCGAGGAGCAGCGCGCTCTCGGTGATCTCCAGGAGCAGGGACTCACCGGGCCACCCGGTGCGCTCGAGCACCGACTGCACGACGCGGTCGAGCTCACCGGTGTTGAGCTGGCGGGCGGAGATGTTGACGCCGAGCTGGAACGGCCGACCGGGTCGCAGCGGGTCGAGCTCGGTCATCGACGCCACCGCCACCTCGAGCACGTGGCGGCCGAGGTCATGGATGGTGCCGATGTCCTCGGCGACGGCGATGAACTCCGAGGGACCGAGCAACCCGCGGTCCGGATGCTGCCAGCGGACCAGGGCCTCGGCGCCGCTGATGCGGCCGCTGCGGAGGTCGATCACCGGCTGGTAGTGGACGACGAGCTCACCTCGGTCGACGGCCCGGCGCAGGTCGCTCTCGACCTGGAGGCGCACGACGGCGGCATCGCGCATCTCGGTGTCGAACTCGGCGAGGCGGTTCCGTCCCGCCTCCTTGGCCCGGTACATCGCCGCATCGGCGTCGCGGAGCCATGCGTCCCCGGTGCGGTGGTCGGTGGCGCCGGCGAGCCCGATGCTCACGGTGAGGTACACCTCCTTGCCTGCGGGGAGCAGGAACGGGCGGGTCAGCGCCTCGGACAGCTCCTGGGCGACCTGCGCGGCGTGGGACGGCGAGGTCACGTCCTCGATGAGCACGACGAACTCGTCGCCGCCGAAGCGGGCCACGGTGTCGCCCGGCGGGACGACCGATCGGAACCGCTGGGCGAACGCGACCAGGAGCTGATCGCCCACGTTGTGGCCGAGGCTGTCGTTCACCACCTTGAAGCGGTCGATGTCGCAGAACAGCAAGGCGATGTCGGCGCCGTTGCGCTCCCGGCGGGCGAGCGCATGGTCGAGGCGGTCGAGCAGCAGGGTGCGGTTGGGGAGCCCGGTCAGCCCGTCGTGGAGCGCCTGGTGCGCGAGGCGGGCCTCGGTCTCGGCCCGTTCCAACGCGATCGCCATGAGGCTGCAGCTCACGTCGGCCGCCCGGCGCTCGTGGACCGAAGGCTCGTGCGCCTCGTCGTAGAGCGTCGAGAGCGAGCCGACCGGTCGCCCGGTGCCGATGGCGATGATCGGCTGGGACCACGCGGCGCGGATCCCCTCGTTCTGGGTGATGTAGCGCAGGCCGTCGGAGAGCACGGCGTCGTCGATGTCGGTCTCGATCACGGGCGCTTCGATGGAGATGGCCCGGTCGCACAGGCTGCGGTCGGTGGTCCGCGGCGCTTCGCGCATCCACTCGGCGAGCGAGGTGGGCGTGTGGCCCGCGCTGAGCTCCAGCCGGTCGCCTTCGAGGAGGTAGATGGACGAGCAGCCCCCCACGCCGTTGTCGTCCAGCAGCTGCAAGCAGGCCGCGGCCACGACGGGCAGGGGCTCGCTGCGAGCGATGAGCTCGAGGACACCGGCTTGGCTCGCGGCGAGGCGCTGGGCCCGGCGGAGGTCGGTGATGTTGCGCGAGGTGACGACGATGCCGTTCACCTCGGGATCGTCCAGCAGGTTGACGCCGGTCACCGAGATGTCCTGCCAGGCGCCGTTCGCGGAGCGCATCCGCACCTCTTCGGTCACCTCGACGCCCGGCTCCGCGATCGACCGGTTCCAGCCGGCGAGCGCCCGCTCGAGGTCGTCGGGATGCACCAGGGTGATCGGCTCTCGACCGGCCCAGAAGCCCGCGTCGTAGCCCAGGAGGTTGCTCGAGGACCCCGACGTGTACAGCAGGCGGCCCTCGGCATCGGTGATGGAGACGGTGTCGCTGATGTTGGTCAGAAGGGTGCGGAACCAGCGCTCGGACGAGGCGGGTTGGTCGCCCTCCCTAGCTGCCGACATGGCTGTCCTCCCCTCTTGTCCCCTCCGGTCCGCCTCGGACAGTGTGCCATCGACCACCCTCCGCTGTCTCATGTGGGACGGACGTCCAGGTTGCCGTCGGCGCCGGACCGGCGCGCGCCACCCCGGCGCTAGGTTGGCGGGATGGCTGATCAGGCGACGTTCGCAGAGCAGGCGATGCCGCTCATGAGCTCGCTCTACTCCGGTGCGCTGCGCATGACGCGCAACCCGGCCGACGCCGATGACCTCGTACAGGAGACGTACCTCCGTGCCTACCGCGGCTTCGGCGGGTTCCAGGAGGGGACCAACCTCAAGGCGTGGATGTACCGCATCCTCACCAACACCTACATCAACGCCTATCGGGCCAAGCAGCGCCGGCCCGACGAGACCGACCTCGACGAGGTCGAGGACCTCTACCTGTACCGCCGTCTCGGTGGCCTCGAGGCGGCCCGCTCCGGGCGCAGCGCCGAAGACGAGCTGATGGACACCTTCAGCGAGGCGGAGGTCAAGACCGCCATCGAGGAGCTGCCGGAGAACTTCCGCATGGCTGTCCTGCTGGCCGATGTGGAGGGGTTCTCGTACAAGGAGATCGCCGAGATCCTCGACATCCCGATCGGCACGGTCATGAGCCGGCTGCACCGGGGAAGAAAGGCGCTCCAGAAGGCGTTGTACGACTATGCCGTCACCCACGGGCTCGCCGATCGGCCCGACGACGACAACGAACCAGAACCCGTCCCCAGTGCCTCCGGCACCGACCGCTGACCAGGATCCTCCGATGGCCGACTGCAACGAGACCCTCCGGGAGTTGTACCTCTACCTCGACGGTCAGCTCACCGAGGACGACCGGGTGCACATCCAGC
>CAZCVS010000290.1:0-4703 GCA_964501845.1 uncultured Iamiaceae bacterium | reverse complement strand
GGCCGTCGACCCCGACGACGATGGCAGATGGGATGGATGCGAAGCCCACGACGGCTCCTCCCCGCCCCTTCGACAGGGCGACGACGATCAGGGAGAGACGTCGTTGCCGCCGACGATCGAGCGAGGCGACGACTCGTCGCGGGGCCGTCCGCCGACGGCGACCGTGACCCTACCCACGAGGGGTGAGACGACGCACCCCCTGCGCCCCATCAGCAGCAAAGCGCGGCGCCAGCTTTCCCGCCATCGCTGCGTCTCCCTGTGGGGTGGGGCCGAGAGCCGCGGTGGCCGTAGCCTCGGGGAATGGGCTTCAACCCGCATCGGAAGATGGCGAAGACGCCGGCCGACTACGCCATGGTCATCGGCGCGGTCGTGGCGTGCGCGCTGCTGCTCGCGTGGGCCTTCTTCGGCTGATGTGGACCTACCCCGACGATGAGGTCGAGGTCCGGCGCATCCAGCCCTACCAAGCCGCCAAGCCCTACCTCTGCCCCGGCTGCCAGCAGGACATCCCGAAGGGAACGGGCCACATGGTGGCCGTCCCGACCCGCCAGCCCGACGACCGCCGGCACTGGCACCACGGCTGCTGGGAACACCGCCACCGCCGTCGACCCGGCCGCCGCTGACCCGACCGCCCGATCCCCCCATCTGCTCGGATGCGCTGACGCGGCTGATCTAGAACGCGGCTTCGATCACGTCGACCTCGCCGGGCAGGACCGCGGCAACGTCGAAGCGCAGGGCATCGGCCCGCACCGGCGGGTCCTGGGCCGCCAGCCACAGGCGGGCGAGGATCCGCAGCCGGCGCTGCTTGGCCGGCGTGACCGCCTCGGCCGGGTGCCCGTAGGCGAGCGACGACCGGGTCTTCACCTCGCAGAACACGAGCGTGCCCCCACGTGTGCAGATCACGTCGATCTCGCCCTCGCGGCAGCGCCAGTTGCGCGCGACGACCGTGTAGCCCTGGGCCACATACCAGGCTGCCGCCCGGTCCTCCCCCACCGCCCCCAGGCGGAGGCGGGCCGCGGTCACAGCTCGAGGTCGGGTCTGGGGAGCTCCTCGATGTTCACGTCTTTGAACGTGACGACCCGGACCTGCGGCACGAAGCGCATCTTGGTCTGGCGGTACATGTCCCACACCCACGCATCGGTCAAGAGCAGCTCGACGCGGGTGCGGCCCCCGTCGGTGTGGACGGTGTGCTCGACCGTGTTGGCGAGGTAGAAGCGGCGCTCGGTCTCCACCACGTACTGGAACGTGGGAGCGACGTCTCGGTACTCCTGGAAGAGCTGGTGCTCGATCTCCGCCTCGTACTGCTCGAGGTCGTCGGCGCTCACGGCGCGTCGCTCCGGAAGCAGCACCGAGGTGCGGATGCAAGCGTGGGGATCACGAGAGGAAGCGTAGGCCCCATCAGTGACAACGAGGGCGGACGATCAGGTGGCTCGACGCCACCCGGGCACGACTAGAAGTCGCGCTTCTCCTTGATCTTGGCGGCCTTGCCGACGCGATCACGCAGGTAGTACAGCTTCGCCCGGCGCACGTCGCCGCGGGTGAAGACCTCGATCTTCTCGATGATCGGCGAGTGGACCGGGAAGGTGCGCTCGACGCCGACGCCGTAGGAGAGCTTGCGCACGGTGAAGGTCTCGTGGATGCCACCGTTCTGGCGGCGGATGACCACGCCCTGGAACACCTGGATGCGCTGCTTGTTGCCCTCGACCACGCGGACGTGGACCTTCAGCGTGTCGCCAGGCGCGAAGTCCGGCACATCGGTGCGGAGGCTGGCTTGATCGACGAGGTCGGTGGTCTTCATGCGACAGGATCCTGAGAAAGAAGCGAGTGGGGAGCACCACGAGAGGCGCTCACAGCAGATGGCAACGCTACAAGGAAATCATCACCTGAGGCCAACCGGGACCGAACGGACGTACGCGACCGGGCCTGTGCCACGCTGGCGCCGTGCGCATCGACGTCTTCACGATCTTCCCCGACCTGATCGAGGGGTTTACCTCGCAGGCGCTGCTCGGAAAGGCCCGGGAGAAGGGGCTGCTCGACCTCCGGTCCCACGACCTGCGCTCGGAGACCACCGATCCGCACCGCACCGTCGACGACTCCCCCTTCGGCGGCGGCGCCGGCATGGTGCTGATGGCGGAACCGGTGTTCGCCGCGGTCGAGGCCGTCGATCCGCCCCGTCCGCTCTACCTGATGGGTCCGGGCGGCCGGACGCTCGACCAAGCCCTCGCTCGGGAGCTGGCCGCCGGCGACGGCTTCAGCCTGCTGTGCGGCCGCTACGAGGGCGTCGACGCCCGAGTGGTGGACCACCTGGTGGACGGGGAGATCTCCATCGGCGAGTACGTGCTCGCCGGTGGCGAGGTCGCGGCCCTGGTGGTGATCGAGGCGGTCGGCCGACTGGTGCCCGGCGTCATGGGCAACACCACCTCGGGCGACGACGAGTCCTTCAGCGAGGGCCTGCTCGAGTACCCGCACTACACCCGACCGGCCACGTTCCGCGGCTGGGACGTCCCCGACGTGCTGCGCTCGGGCGACCACGGCCGCATCGCCCGCTGGCGCACGGCGATGGCCCTTGCCCGCACCATCCGCGACCGCCCCGACCTCATCGAGGCGCGAGGCGGCCTGACCGAGGCCGACGAGAAGCTCCTGATCGAGTTCGACCTGCTCTGAGGCCGCTCCTCAGATGCGTATCCCACCGGTGAACAGCGAGATCACCAACAGCACGGCGATGATGGCCACCAGCACCAGCAGGGCCTTCGCCTTGATGTCGAGGTAGGTCCAGTAGGCCCGCTCGACGCGGCCCTCACTCGTTCGCTCAGCCATGGGAGTCCCGTACCCCGCCCGGGGGTTCCGAGAAACCCCGGGGGTCAGGCCTCTTCGGGCTCGCCGGCCAGGAGGCCTTCGGGTGGGTCGACGACGACGCGGTCCGGGAGGCCGGAGGAGTCGGTGACGAAGACCGTGGGGATGAGGGTGCCGTCGGCCAGCTCGATCAGGTCGTTGGCCGGGTTGGGGTAGACGCCGGTGATGCTCCCCCACTCGGTGCCGTCGGGCGTGACGACGGTGGCGCCGAGGAGCTCGTGGGCCCAGAGGGCGTCGTCGTCGGCGATCGGCTCACCGGAGATGACCGAGCCGGTGAGGGCCTCGGCGGCTTCGCGGGTGTCGACGCCGTCGAGGGCGGCGATCCACTTCGTCTGGAACGGGCGGATCGAACGGACGGTGTACGAGCCCGGGCCCAGGATCCACACCGCCCCGGGCGCGGTGCGCTCGGGGCGGTCAGAGGTGATGACGGCGGTGACCTCGCCGCGCAGGCCGTGGGCCTTGCCGATGCGGCCGATCTCCAGGTTGGTCATCGCTCGGGGTGGGTCGGTCCGTGTGTTCGGTGCAGCAGCGCCGGAGCGCCAGGAGGACCGAAGGTCAGTCGACGAACTCGATGTCGAGCTGGGTGCCGTCCTTGACCGCAGCGGCCCGCACGACGGTGCGGATCGACTGGGCGATGCGCCCGCGCTTGCCGATCACGCGGCCCATGTCCCCGTCGCCGACGCGCACGTCGAGCTGGAGGCCGCCGCGGCGGCCCTCGGTGGTGGACACGGTGACGGCGTCGGGGTCGTCGACGACCTGCTTGACGACGTAGGTCAGCACGGAGACGGCGTTGGGCGCACCAGCGGGTGCGGCCTCGGTCTCGGCCTCGTCCACCTCGGGGGTGGCGTCCGCGTCGCTCACGACTCGGCTCCGGCCGCAGCCGGTGCCTTGGTGCCCTTGAACTCGTCCCAGGCGCCCGAGACCTTGAGCAGGCGCTCGACGGTCTCGGTGGGCTGGGCGCCGTTGCGCAGCCACTTGAGGGCCTTCTCGTTGTCGATGAGGATCACCGACGGGTCGAGGCGGGGCTGGTAGGTGCCCACGATCTCGATGAAGCGCCCGTTGCGGGGCGACCGCGAGTCGGCGGCGACGACGCGGTAGGTGGGCTGCTTCTTCTTGCCCATCCGCATGAGGCGGAGCTTGACGGCCACGAGGGTCTTCTTTCGGTAACTGGTGCGTGTGAGAGAACGGGGCCGAGCGGACTCAGGCCGAGGATCAATGGTGGTCGCTGGGGGCCGGTCAGCGCAAGCGCAGCCTGGCCGGGGTCCCAGGGCGAGGGCGTGGCTAGAGGCCGGGGAGCTTGAACTCGGGCTTGGCACCCGTGCCCGCAGCAGGGGGAAGGGTGAACTTGGGTGCGCCGCCCTTGGGGGTGGTGCGGCCGCCCTTCACCTTCTTCTTGCCCTTCTTCCCCCGCCCGAGCATGCCGGCGCCCATGCCCTTCATCATCTTCTGCATCTCGGTGAACTGCTTGAGCAGGGCGTTGACGGTGGTGACGTCGACGCCCGCGCCCTTGGAGATGCGCAGCTTGCGGGAGCCGTCGATGATCTTCGGGTCCCGGCGCTCCTCGAGGGTCATCGAGTGGATGATGCCCTCGATCTTGGAGAGCTCCCGGTCGTCGATCTCCTGGTTGCGGAGCTCCTTGGGCATGCCCGGCATCATCTTCATGAGGCTGCCGAGGTTGCCCATCTTCTTGACCTGGGCCATCTGCTCGAGGAAGTCCTCGAGCGTGAACTGCCCCTCGAGCATGCGGCTGGCGGCCGCCTCCGCCTCCTGCTCGTCGACGGCGTCCTTGGCCTTGTCGATGAGGGTGAGGACGTCGCCCATGCCCAGGATCCGGCCCGCGAGGCGGTCGGGGT
>CAZCVS010000289.1:0-4704 GCA_964501845.1 uncultured Iamiaceae bacterium | reverse complement strand
TCGCCCGTCCCTGGGTCGTACGACTTGATCACACCTTGCACAACAACGTCCTCCACCTGTGGATGCGGTGTCGCGACCCTACCGGAGCCGTCGAGCGCGGCGCACATGGGAGTGGCGGTTTCGCCCCACGAAGTTGCGATGCCGTGGATCGGTGCTGGCGATGGCATGGCTGCGTCGCATCGCCAACTGCGATGGAGCGCGGCGAACTGGGCGGGATGCGCTGTGGTGGTGGCTGGTGGTGCGCGACCCGGGGGTCAGGCGGAGGTCTTGGCCCGGGTGGCCTTGGTGACCTTGCCCGCCTTGAGGCAGCCGGTGCACACGTTGACCCGGCGCACGGTGCCGGGCGCCACCACGGCGCGCACCTGCTGGATGTTCGGGCTCCAGCGCCGCTTGGTGCGACGGTGCGAGTGGCTCACGCTCATGCCGAACGACGGCTTCTTGCCGCACACTTCACACGTCGAGGCCATCACTGCACTCCAGGGTTCGCTACCGATCGACCCTGACTGGGCCGGGGAACAAAGGTACGCGGTCGGGGCGGTCGACCACAAGCCGACGCGCCGCCACCGGTCGCATGTCCCTCGTCTGACCGCCCCGCGTGCAGTCGGTAGGCTGCGCCGCCATGACCACGCTCGAGCGCCTCGGTGCCGACGATCTCCGCCTCGCCGTCGCCGCCTTCCGAGACGCCCTGCAGGCGCACAAGGACGGCATCAACCGCCTGAACGTCTACCCCGTCCCCGATGGCGACACCGGCAGCAACATGGCCCTCACCCTGGCCTCGGTGGCGGCCGAGCTCGACGGCGTCGACGGTGACCTGGCCTCGGTGTGCACGTCCATCGGCCACGGCGCGCTGATGGGAGCGCGGGGCAACAGCGGCGTCATCTTGTCCCAGATCCTCCGGGGCCTCACCCAGACCCTGGCCCCAGCCCCCGAGGGCCGGATCGACGGCGATCTCCTCGCCCAGGGCCTGGCGGTCGCGGCCAAGGGCGCGTACGAGGCGGTCGGCAACCCGGTGGAGGGCACGATCCTCACGGTCATCCGCGTCGCCTCCGAGGGAGCGTCGGCTGCTGCCGGCTCCGGAGCCTCCCTGGTGGAGGTGCTCGACGCCGCTCGCACGTCCGGCTACGAGGCGCTCGCCAACACACCCGAGCAGCTCGAGGTCCTGAAGCAGGCCGGCGTGGTCGACGCCGGTGGCACCGGGCTGATGCTGTTGATCGACGCGCTCCTCCTCGTGGTCGACGGCCGCGAGCTTCCGGCGGCGTCGGTGACGGAGGCGGTGGCCGACGCCGGCCACGTCGAGGAGCTGCAGATCCTGGCCCACGGCGACGACGGCCACGAGCGGGGCCTGGCCGACCTCCGCTACGAGGTGATGTACATCCTCGAGGCGCCCGATGAGGCCATCGGCGCGTTCAAGGACGTGTGGGCCGGCATCGGCGACTCCATCGTCGTGGTCGGCGGCGACGGCCTCTTCAACTGCCACATCCACACCGACGACATCGGGCCGGCCATCGAGGCCGCCATCGAGATCGGCAAGCCCTCCAAGATCCGCGTCACCGACCTGCTCGAAGAGGTCGAGGAGGAGCGCTGGGTCCGCGAGGCCGAGGAGCATCCGGAGCCCGAGCCTGACGCCACCCCGGTCACGACTGCGGTCGTGGCCATCGCCACCGGCGACGGCATCAAGCGCATCTTCCACTCGCTCGGCGCCCGCGTCCTCACCGGCGGCCAGTCGATGAACCCGTCCACCGCGCAGATCCTCGAGGCGGTGGAGGCGGCCCCGGCGGACCGGGTGGTCATCCTCCCCAACAACAAGAACATCATCGCCGTGGCCGAGCAGGTCGACGCCACCACGGGCAAGACCGTGGTCGTCGTGCCCACCAAGGGGATCCCCGAGGGGTTCGCCGCCCTGATGGCGTACGACCCCGACGCCGAGATCGCCGACAACGCCTCGGACATGGCGGCGGCCGCGGCCAACGTACTCGCCGGAGAGGTGACCCAGGCCGTGCGGGACTCGTCCTGCGACGTCGGGCCCATCGCCGAGGGCGACTACCTCGGCATCGCCCGCGAGGGCATCTGCGCAGTCGCCCCCGGCATCGCCGAGGCCACCATCGGTCTGCTCAGCCACCTGCTCACCGAGGACCACGAGATCGTCACGCTGATCACCGGTGAGGGCTCATCGGACGCGGAGACCCGCAAGGTGATGCTCTGGCTCACCGAGCACCACGAGGACGTGGAGGCCGAGACCCACCACGGAGGCCAGCCGCTCTACCCCTACTTCGTCGGCATCGAGTAGCCCGGTGGTCGTGGCGGACGACGACGAGACCGAGCACGAGCGGCGCCGGGCGCGCCCGGTCGCGTCGCTGGCGGGCTTCGAGGACCCGCCGCCGCTGCACCGCGTCGTGGGGTCCTGGCCGTGGGCCCCGTGGCTGGTGGGAGCGGTGGTGGTGCTGCGCCTGCTGGCGGTCGCCGGCCTGCGGCTCTACATCTACGTCGACTCGGGGGAGTACGACCGGATCGACTTCAGCGGCGACTGGCGGCGGCCGTGGGCCACGCCGTACCTGTACGGGCTGATCCCCGGCAACGCCCGCGGGATCGTCGTCGGCCAGGCCCTCGTGGGCGCGGTCTGCTGGTCGGTGCTGGCGCTGAGCGCGGCGGCCTGGTTCCGGCTCCGGACGGCACAGGTCGTGGTGGCCGTGACCATCGCCGCACTCGGGTGCACCTCGGTCGTCACCAACTGGGATGCCGCCAAGCTGTCGGAGTCGCTCGGCCTCTCGCTGAGCGTGCTGGTCATCGCCGCCTGGCTCAACCTGCTGCGCCGCACCGAGGTGCGCACCGCGCTGCTCGTCGCGCTCGCCACCCTGCCGTGGCTGTTCGTGCGCCAGAGCCTGATCCCCACCGCGTGGCTCATCGTGGCGATCGCCGCGGTGGGCGCCGTCGTGGCGTGGCGCCGTCGGTCACCGGGCGGGACCCTGGCGGTGCGCATCCTGGCGGGCCTCTGCCTGGTCCTGGCGCTGGAGACGGCGGTGGCGTCGGCGACCTACAGCCGCAACCAGGAGATCGTGCAGGAGAACCTGCTGGTGATCGTGGCCAACCGCGTCGCCACGGACCCGGTGCGCCTCGAGTGGTTCACCGACCACGGCATGCCGGTCCCGGAGTCCGGCGACCTGGGCCCGGACTCGCTGCGATCGGACCCCGCGTTCTCCGACTGGGTCGCCCACGAAGGGCGCGGCACGTACCTGCGCTACCTCGTCACCCACCCCTGGTACACGGCCACCGCTCCGCTGGACGACTTCGCCAGACTGCGGCCGTCGAGCGCAGACGAGGCCGCTCCCTCCATCGCCATGCTCGCTCCGCCAGACCACTACGCGACCAGCCGGCCCGTGCTGCCGTCAGTTGCCGAGCTGGTGCTGTTCGAGCCGGGGGACACGGGCATCGTGATCACCCTGCTCGTGGTCGTGCTCGGGTGGACCGCGGCGCGGGTCCGGCGCCGGTCGATGCGCTGGACCATCCCCCTGTCGCTCATCGCCCTGGCGTTCGCGTCGCTGTACGCGGGGTGGCACGGTGCCACGCCGGAGCTCGGCCGCCTCGCCCTGGTCGGGGCGGTGGTGCTGCGCATCGGGCTGCTCCTCCAGTTGGGGTTCCTGATCGAGGACGAGGTCCTGCACCGCCGCCGGTCGCCGGTCGTCGGTGACGCCCCGGTCACCCCGTAGCCTCCACGGTCGATGACCGACGGGCCGATCACCTATGCCGAGCTGGCGGGCTACCCGCTGACGGTGATCAAGGCGCTGCACGCCAGCCCCAAGAAGGTCGAGGCCCTGGCCAAGGTCGGTGTCGGCGACGTGCTCGACCTCGTCACCTACTACCCGCGCCGCCACGTCGACCGCTCCCGGCAGGTCGACATCCGCAACCTCGTCCCCGGCGAGGAGGCCATGGTCGTGGCGACGGTCCGCAACCACACCAGCCACCGGCCGCCCCGCCGGGGCCGGGGCCGCCCACTGAACCGCGACGAGTTCGACGTCACCGATGGCACGGGTGGCCGGTTGAAGATCACGTTCTTCAACACGTGGGGGATCGACAAGAAGCTCGCGGTGGGGACCGAAGCCGTGTTCTTCGGCAAGGTCGACACGTTCAACGGCCGAGCGCAGATGACCAACCCCGTGGTCGACGTGATCGGCGGCGAGCAGACCGGCCGGATCATCTCGATCTACCCGCAGCACCAGGTGGCGCGGACCGGCGAGAAGGCCAAGACCAAGCTGGAGTCCGACGACTTCGCCCGGTGGGTCGGCGTGGCGCTCGCCAAGACCCGCGTGCGCGGCCTCGCCGAGCCGCTGCCGGCCGCGGTCCGGTCGCGCCTCGGCCTCATCGAGCGGGAGCGGGCGCTGTGGGGCTACCACCAGCCCGAGGTCTGGACCGACATCGCCACCGCCCGCAAGCGGCTCGTGTTCGACGAGCTCCTGCGGGTCCAGCTCGCGCTCGTGCTGCGCAAACGGGCCCTCGAGCGCACCGCCAAGGGGATGGTGCACGACGCATCGGGCGAGCTGGTCCGGCGGTTCCACGGAGCCCTGCCGTACCCGCTCACTGGCGCCCAGGAGCGCGTCATCGGCGAGATCACCCACGACCTCACCGGCCCCCACCCGATGCACCGGCTGCTCCAAGGCGACGTGGGCTCGGGCAAGACCGTCGTGGCCGTCTCGGCGATGCTCGTCGCCG
>CAZCVS010000288.1:0-4704 GCA_964501845.1 uncultured Iamiaceae bacterium | reverse complement strand
GTCGAGTACGTCCTGGACCTGGTGGCCGCCACCCGGACCCACCCCGATCTCACGGTGGGTGCGTCGCCCCGGGCGTCGGTGGGGCTGCTCCAGGCGGCGCGGGCGCACGCGGTGGTCGTCGGCCGGGACCACGTGACGCCCGACGACGTCCAAGCCGTGGTCGTGGCGGCGTTCGCCCACCGGGTCAGCGTCGGCGGTGGGATCGACACCGCGGCGGGCGCATCGGTCGTGTCGGACCTCGTCGCCCGGACGGCCGTCCCCCGGCCGTGAGCGCCACCGGGCGGGCCGCTCGCTCGGGCTTCGACCGGGTCGGGGGCACCCGGCTGACCGCGCTCGGCTCGGTCCTGCTGGTCGGCGTGGTCGTCGGCTTGGCCAGCCCGCCTCCCGTCAGCGACCGCCAGATCCTGGTGCTGGTTTGGGCGGGGATGGTGACCGCGCTCGTGATGGGCACCGTGTGGCCACTCGTCGTGGTGCGCCGGATCTCCGTGACCGCGGACTCCCCGCGAGACGCCACGGTCGGCGATGCCGTGCCGCTGGCGGTCGGGCTGGCCGGGAGGGTCGGCTCCGGTGAGGTCCGCGTCCTCGACCCGACCAGCGCGTGGCATCGCGTCAGCGGCACCGCGTCGGGGACCATCGACCACGTCGCGGACCGGCGCGGCGTCTTCCGCATGGTCCGGATCGAGGTCCGCGTCACCGCTCCGCTCGGGGTGCTGGCCGCGCACCGGGTGTTCGAGGTGGATCTCGGCCATCCCGTCGAGGTCGCTCCCAAGGCGATCGCAGTGGATTGGCTGCCGGCCGCCGCGCCGCTCGACGGCGGCGTCGACCACGGTGCCCTCGCGGCGCTGGGCAGCGACCTGGTCCGTGCCGTGCGTCCGTATGCGCCCGGAGATCCGGCGCACCTCGTCCACTGGCCCTCGACCGCCCGCACCGGGTCGCTCGTCGTCCGGGAACTGGAGCCGCCGGCGCCCCTCGGCCAGGCCCTCGTGGTCGACCTCCGCGACCTGGGCCTGGACAAGGAGCGGGCGGCGTCGTACGCCCTCGGTGCCGCCCGAGCGGTCCTCGCCGCGGGAGGCGAGCTGGTGCTGTGCACCGCTGAGGTGTCCGGCCCCGTCGCCGGACGGGTGCGGGCCCCGATCGAGGCTGGTCGCCGCCTCGCTCGAGCGGTGGCGGCCGAGCCGGCGGCTGCGCCCGAGGGCTGGCCGGTCGTGGAGATCGGGCGATGAGCCCCAGCCCCGCTCCGCACACCCACGCCGATCGGGTCGCCTCCCCGCCGTGGCTGGTCTGGGCGCTCACCGCGGCGGTGGCGATCGTGACCGCGACGGCCGTCCAGGCGGCGTTCGCCACCCGGCTGGCGTCGAGGTCGGGGTACCTCCTCGGCTTCGGTCTCGGCGTGCTGGCCATGGTCGGGCTCCCGTCACTGTCGATCCGGCTGCTGGCGCGGGTCCTCCTGCTCGTCTCGGCCCTGGGCCTCGTGCGCTTCGGGCTGATCAGCGGCTCGATCACCACCGACGGCCAGGGGCTGCTCCTGTGGCTGGTTGCGGCGGCGTTCGTCCTGGTGCTCTCCGACCGGGTCGGGAGCGGGACGTCGGCCCCGCTGGGTGGCCGCGGCGGCGGGGACCGGTCGGCTCGGCCGTGGGCCGCCATCCGGTCCGGTGCTGTGGTCGCCGGCGTCGTGCTGCTGGCGGCGGTCGTGCTGGCGCCGCTGCTGCTGCCGTACGTGGGCAGCGCGGCGGAGCCCGGCGAGGGCGCGACCCTGGATCCTGCGGCCGGCGGCTCGTCGGCGCTGCGGTCCAGCGACTCGCTCGACATGACGGGTCGCCCCGAGCTGACCGACGAGGTCGTCTTCACCGTGGAGACGGATCGGGCCGCGTTCTGGCGGGGTGAGACGTTCGACGTGTGGGATGGGCGCCGGTGGACCCGCAGCGACGGGCGCTTCACCCCCCTCGCTGCCGCCGACACTCCGCGGCTCGCGCCCGACGACCTCGGCGCACGCGGCTCCGACGTCGTCGAGCAGCGGTTCCGCCTGCTGGCGCCCTACAGCGATGTCATCTTCGCCGCGGCGACCGCCGTCGAGGTCCAGGTCGACAGGCCGGTCCGCCAGCGGGCCGACGGCACGCTGCAGTCGGCACCGCTCGGCCGGGGCGCGACCTACTCGGTGACCAGCCGCCGGATCCCGCTCACCACGGACCGGCTGCGGTCGGTGGAGGGCGAGGTCCCCGACACCGTGCGCGAGCAGTACGCGCAGGAGCCGGCCACCTCGGACCGCGTCCGGGCCGCGGCGACCGAGGTCACGGCCGGCGCCACGACCCAGTACGACAAGATCCTCGCCCTCCAGGCCTGGATGGGCGAGCGCGTCGAGTACGCGCTGGACGCGCCGCTGGCCCCCCAGGGCGTCGACGTGGTCGACCACTTCCTCTTCGAAGCGGAGCAGGGCTGGTGCGAGCAGATCGCCTCCTCGCTGGTGGTCCTGGCCCGCGCCAACGCCATCCCGGCCCGTCTCGTCGTCGGCTACGTGCCCGGCGATCGCGACCCCGTCACCGGGCGCTACACCGTGCGCCAGCGCGATGCCCACGCCTGGGCCGAGGTGTGGTTCCCAGAGGTCGGCTGGGTCCCGTTCGACCCCACCGCCGACGTTCCGCTGGCCGGCGCCGACCACTCGCAGCCGACGGTGGCGGAGTGGATCCAGGACCACCTGGTCGTGATCGTGCTGGCCATTGCGGGCCTGGTGCTCCTGGTCGGCCCGGCCCGGGCGCTCGTCCGTCGACTCCGTGCCCGGCGCGCGGCTCGCCCGGTGGGCTGGCCGGCCGTCGCCGACCGGGGCCTCGATTCGCTCGGTGCCCGGGTCGGCCGCGCTCGACGCGACGACGAGACCGCCTCCGCCTACGCCCAGGTGCTGGCCGTTCGCTACCGCGACGAACGCCTGGCCGGTGCCGGGCGCGCCATCGACGACGCCACCTACGCCGCCCATCCACCGGATCCACAGCAGCGGGCTGAGGTCGACGCCCTGCTCGCCGACCTGGAAGCAGCGCCCGTTCCCGATTCCGTCTCCGATCACGAGGATGAGCCGGCGCCGGTCGGCTGAGCGGTGGGAACGATCGGCCGCCCCCGTGCCTCGTAGGAGGGTGCAGACGACCACGGCCGAGGCCGCGATGACCGAGGAGACCGAGCCCCGCCTGCGAGTCGCTTCGGAGGCCGATGCCGCGTTCGACGCCCTCTTCGCCCGCGAGCGCACGGCCATGGTGCGCGTCGCCTACCTGTTGGTCGGGTCGGAGCCGGTGGCCGAGGAGATCGTCCAAGAAGCGTTCGCCGCGGTCTACGTCCGCTGGGACCGCATCGACAACCCCGGCGGGTTCCTCCGCCAGTGCGTGGTGAACGGCGCCCGGTCTTCGCTGCGGCGCCGGTCGCTGGAGCGCCGCAAGGCCCAGCTGCTGATCGACGAGGGCACGCCCCCGGCCGGCCGCGAGCTGCTCGATGCCCTGGCCGCGCTGCCCCTCGGCTGGCGCTCGGTGGTCGTGCTGCGGTTCTACGAGGGGATGACCCAGGAGGAGATCGCCGATGCGCTCGACATGCGCCTCGGCACCGTGAAGTCCAGCCTCCACCGGGGGCTGGCGAAGCTGCGAGAGGCACTGGAACCGTGAGCGACGACCTGAACCCTGATGACCCGTTCACCGATGACCTCGGTGCGCGGATGCACGCGGCCGCCGATCACCTCGACGGCACCGGCGTGACCCGGCTGGGCGTGGACGCCGCGGTCGGCCACCGCCGCCGCCTCCGGACGCGCTCGCTGGTGGCAGGAGCCGCCGCCGCGCTGGTCCTGGTGGGCGGCCTGGCTGCGGTCGCCGCCCTCGGCCGTGAGGACGGCGCGGAGCGGATCTCCACGGCCGCCCCGACCACCACCGATCCCGGTTGCGCGGCGGGCACCCCCTCCAGCCTGCTCAGCCAGGCACAGGTCGACGCCGTGATCGAGGACGCGCGCTCGCTGGGCCACGCCACGGCCACCACCGTGGCGACAGCTCACGTCGAGGAAGGGTCGGGGCAGACGCCGTTCCAGGAGTGGGTCGAGGTCCTGCGCGAGGCCGGGCTGCTCACCGTCGAGCAGGAGGCCGAGGCTGCCGCCGGGCGCGGTTTCGCCCTCACGGAGGAGCAGAGCCGGGTGCTCCAGGAGCACTGGGACGCCCAGGCCCAGGGTCCGACCACCACTGTGCTGGTCAGCCCCCCGACCACGGAACCCGCCGAAGATCCCTGCTCCGGCTCGACCCCTCGCGAGACCGACACCACCGCGCCGGTGACCACGGCGGTGACCTCGACGACGGTCCCCGCCTCCCCGACCACCCCGGAGCCGGGGAGCGATGACCACCCGGCCACCACGACCACGACCATCGACCCGCGACGGCCCACCGGAGCCCCGGAGCAGGTCGATGCCGGCGCGATCAAGGAGGGCGATGAGTTGTGGGCGGTCTACCTCGACACGTGGGCGATCCCCCGGACGAGCAGCAGCGTGGTCACGACCACCACGCCCGATGGCCACAACCCGGTGTCATCGGGCGAGGACCGGTGGTGGGCAGCCGAGGGTCGAGCGGCGGCTCTCGGGTACCAGGGCACTCTCACCGAGTTGGCATGCGAGGAGCCTGCTTCAGGGGCCGGCCTCATCCCGCCCGCCGTCGGCGGGTTCCAGAACTGGGCGGTGGCGGTGTACTTCGCCAC
>CAZCVS010000287.1:0-4707 GCA_964501845.1 uncultured Iamiaceae bacterium | reverse complement strand
CTCCGGCGGCCAGCAGCAGCGCGTGGCCGTGGCCCGAGCGCTGGCCAGCAAGCCCGCGGTCGTCTTCGCCGACGAACCCACCGGCAACCTCGACCAGCGCAGCGGCACCGAGGTCCTCTCGTTCCTGCGGGAGGCGGTCGACCGCTTCGGCCAGACCGTGGTCATGGTCACCCACGACCCGGTCGCCGCGTCCTACGCCGACAGCGTGCTGTTCCTGGCCGACGGGAGGATCGTCGACCAGTTGGCGGAGCCCACGGCTGCCGCCGTCCTCGACCGCATGAAGGCGCTGGGCGACTGATGTTGATCCGCATGACCCTCCAGGGCCTTTGGGCCCGCAAGCGCCGGGTGATCGGCACGGCCACCGCCATCGTCCTCGGCGTCGGCTTCCTCTCGGCGACACTGGTGCTGGGCGACACGCTCGACGCCAGCTTCGGCACCGTGTTCCGCCAGGCGAACGCCGGCACCGACGTGGTGGTGCGCAGCGCCACCTCGATCAACAGCGAGCAGGGCCGCCAGCGCGCCACGCTCGACGCCTCGGTCGTCGACCGGGTCGCGACCGTTCCCGGCGTGGCCAACGCCGTCGGCCACGTCACCGCAACGGCCCAGATCATCGGCTCGGACGGCACCCCGGTGGGCGGCCAGGGACCGCCCACCGAAGGCGGCAACTGGTTCGACGATGCCACGATCAACCCCTACACCGTGATCTCCGGGACCGCTCCCGCGGCGGCAGGCGAGGCTGTGATCGACGCCAAGAGCGCCGCCGACGGCGGCATCTCCGTCGGCGACACCGCCACGATCCGCACGCCGGACCCGGTCGAGGTGACCGTCGTCGGTCTCGTCGGCTTCGGTGACGAGACGTCGATGGCCGGTGCCACCTACGTCGGCTTCACCCACGAGCAGGCCATCGAGCTGCTGGGCAAGCCCGGCCAGGTGTCCGATGTGCGGGTCCGCGGCGACGGCAGCACCTCCGACGCCCAGCTGCGCGATGCCATCGCCGACGTCGTGCCGGACAAGGCCGAGGCGATCACGGGCGCCGAGCTCACCGCCGAGCAGCAAGAGGACATCCAGGGCGACTTCCTCGGGTTCCTCAAGACCTTCCTCCTGGCGTTCGCGGGGGTGGCCCTCGTGGTCGCCACGTTCAGCATCGCCAACACCTTCACCATCCTCAGCGCCCAACGAGGCCGGGAGTCGGCGCTGCTCCGGGCCATCGGCGCCGGCCGCGGCCAGGTCCTGGCCATCGCCTTGATCGAGGCCGTCGTCATCGGCGCCATCGCCTCAGCGATCGGGCTGGCCGCCGGCCTCGGTCTGGGCTTGGGCCTCAAGGCGCTCCTCGCCGGCTTCGGCCTCGACCTCCCGGGCGACGGCCTGGTCGTGGAGACCGCACCGATGGTGATCGCCTTCTCGATCGGCATGGTGGCGACGCTCGTCGCCGCCGCCATCCCGGCCGTCCGGTCGTCCCGGGTGGCGCCCGTCGAGGCCCTGCGGGACTCGGCGGCCGAGGCCACCGCGATCTCGAAGGTGCGAGCAGCCGTCGGCGCCGCCGTCGGCGGGCTCGGCACCGTCGTCTTGGTGACCGCGACCAGCAGTGCCGACGGCGCCATGGGCCGCGCTGGGATCGGCGCCCTGCTGGTGTTCGTCGCCGCCGTCACGTTGGGTCCGGTGCTGGCTCGGCCGGCGGCGGCCCTCGTCGGCGCACCCGTCGCCGGCAGCCGCGGCCTCGTCGGCCAGCTGGCCCGCCGCAACGCCATGCGCAACCCGCGCCGCACCGCCGGCGCCGCCCTGGCCCTGGTGATCGGCGCGGCGGTCGTCGCCCTGTTCGCCACGTTCGGCTCGTCGCTCAGCCACTCCATCGACCGAACGGTGCAGCAGAGCTTCGGCGGCGACCTCGTGGTGATGCAGGACGGCTTCAGCGGCGCCGGGCTGAGCCCGAACCTCGCACCGGCGATCGACGCCCTGCCCGAGGTGGAGGAGACCGTCGCCCTCAGCAACGCCACCGCCACCGTCGACGGCAGCACCGTCTACCCGACCGCGGGCGACCCCCGAGCCATGGCTGCCCTCCTGGACCTCGATGTCCAGCAGGGAAACCTCGCCCGGCTCGCCCCGGGCGAGGTTGCCATCACCGAGGGCTACGCCGCCGACCACGGCCTGGCGATGGGCGACCAGCTCACCTTCGACTTCGCCGACGGCGAGGCATCCACCTTCCAGATCGCGGCCATCTACGGCGTCGGCGAGCTGCTGGGCGACATCGTGATGACCCAGGCCGACTGGACGCCCCACGAGCTGCGGCCGGGCCACGTCGCCGTCCTCGTCGGCTTGGCCGACGGCACCTCGCTCGACCAGGGTCGAGAAGCGGTCGAGGCGGTGGCCGAGACCCTCGGCGGCCCCGAGGTCGAAGACCGCGAGCAGTACATCGACCGGGTCGCCGGTCAGGTCAACCAGCTCCTGACGCTCGTCTACGGCCTGCTGGGCCTGGCGATCCTCATCGCCCTCATCGGTCTGGCGAACACGCTCTCGCTGTCCATCTTCGAACGGTCCCGGGAGCTCGGTCTGCTCCGAGCCGTGGGGCTCACCCGGGGGAAGCTCCGGGCCATGGTCCGCTGGGAGTCCGTGATCACCGCCCTGGTGGGCACGGTGGTCGGCCTCGGGGTCGGCACCTTCCTCGGGTGGGGCCTGGTGCGGGCGCTGAGCGCCCAGGAGGGCTTCGTGTCCTTCCAGCTCCCGACCACGACCCTCGCCGTGGTGCTGGTCCTGTCCATCGGCGCTGGGGTCTTGGCGGCCGTCCGCCCGGCCCATCGGGCCGCCAAGCTCGACGTCCTCGCCGCCATCGCCGAGCAATGAGCCACCCGACCGATGGCCGACCGTAACGTGAGCGACACCATGCCCCTCCTCCTCCGACCCTGGCGCGACATCGCCCGGCTCTGGCGCTCGTTCGCCTACCTGGCGATCGGGGTCCCCCTCGGCGTGGTGTCGTTCACGGTGGTCGTCTCCCTCCTGGCCATCACCTTCTCGCTGCTCGTGACCCTCGTCCTCGCGATCCCCGCCGCGTGGGCGCTGTTCATCGCCGCTCGCATCCTCGGCGGCATCGACCGGAGCCGGGCCACCGCCCTGCTCGGCATCGAGATGGTCGACCCGGTGCCGCCGCTCCAGAGCCGCTCGTGGCTCCGACGCCTGTGGGAGCGGGTCCGCTCCCGCTCGCGCTGGCGGGAGATCGCCAACGCCCTGCTGCTCTTTCCCGTATCGCTGGGGTGCTGGATCGCGGCGGCGATGATGTGGGCCGGCTCGCTGTCGCTGGCCGCGATGCCGCTCTACGTCGGTCACCTCCCCGGCGGCACGGCCAAGTTCTGGCTGTTCGAGGTGGGACCGGGCCCCGGTGCCCTCGCCGCGGCCGTCGTCGGTCTGGTCGGCCTGCTGGTCGTGGCGCCGTGGACCACGCTCGGGGCCACCAACCTCCAGGCGGGCATGAGCCGGTTCCTACTGGGCCGCACCACCGAGGCGGAGATGGCTCGGCTGCTCCAGCGGGCCGAGGCGCAGCGCTCGTCAGCCGTCGACAGCGCGGAGACCGAACGCCGGCGCATCGAACGCGACCTCCACGACGGTGCCCAGCAGCGCCTCGTCGCCCTGGCCGCCGAGCTCGGTGCCGCTCGGGAGAAGCTCGACGACGACCCCGAAACCGGCAAGGAGCTGGTCGCCGCGGCCCACGAGGAGGCCAAGGCCGCCCTCAAGGACATCCGCGACCTCGTGCGGGGCATCCACCCGGTCATCCTCGAGGATCGAGGCCTCGATGCCGCCCTGTCCGCCGTGGTCGCCCGGGCGCCCGTGCCCGTGAACCTGAAGGTCCGGGTCGACCCCCGGCCCGCGCCCGCCGTCGAGAGCGCGGCCTACTTCATCGTCAACGAGGCCCTCACCAACGTGGCCCGCCACGCCCACGCCACCCGGGCCGAGGTGGCGATCGAGCGGTCCGGCTCCCGCCTCGTCATCGAGGTCCGCGACGACGGGGTGGGCGGCGCCGACGCCTCGCGCGGCACCGGTCTCCAGGGCCTGCGCGAACGGGTGGACGGATTGGGCGGCAACCTCCATGTCGTCAGCCCCGACGGCGGTCCGACCACCATCTCCGTGGAGCTCCCGTGCGCATCGTGATCGCCGAGGACTCCGTCCTGCTCCGGGCCGGGCTCACCCGCATCCTCATCGATGCCGGCGAGGACGTGGTGGCGACCGTGGGCGACGCCGACGAGCTGCTCACCGCGGTCAGCCGCCACCAGCCCGACCTCGCCGTGGTCGACGTGCGGATGCCGCCGACCATGACCGACGACGGCCTGCGTGCCGCGCTCCAGGTCCGCGACCGCTGGCCCGCCATCGCCATCCTCGTCCTGTCGCAGTACGTCGAGGAGCGTTACGCGACCGACCTGCTCGCGCGGGACACGTCATCAGTGGGGTACCTGCTCAAGGACCGCATCGCCGATGTCAGCGACTTCCTCGGGGCGGTGCGACGCGTCGGCGGCGGCGGCACCGCCCTCGACCCCGCAGTGGTGGCCCAGCTCCTGGCCCGATCCGCCAAGCGCGACCCCCTGGAACGGCTGTCGCCCCGAGAGTCCGAGGTGCTCGCCCTGATGGCCGAGGGGCGCACCAACCCCGCCATCGCCCGCGAGCTGGTGGTCAGCGACAAGGCCGTGGAGAAGCACGTGGGGAACATCTTCTTGAAGCTCGACC
>CAZCVS010000286.1:0-4712 GCA_964501845.1 uncultured Iamiaceae bacterium | reverse complement strand
TCGCCAAGTGGTGGCTCCCCGACGACGTCGTCTTCATCGACGAGGTCCCCAAGACGAGCGTCGGCAAGTTCTCCAAGAAGGACCTGAGGACGAGGTTCGAGGACTACGAGCTCCCGACGTCATAGGGCGCGGTCAGGCGAGCTCGCGGATCTCGTCAGGCATCCAATCCGGCCAGGCCGGCGGCCGGGTGTGGTGCCCATCGAGGAGGTTGGCGACGACTCGCAACGGTCTTCGGGCGGATGAGTTGTCGTAGATGGTGATCTCGCGGACGCAGCCGACCGAGGCCGAGACGTTCGCCCACAGCCGTTCGTACCGGGACCGGATCTTGTCCTCAGCGACACCGTGTCCGCCGCGCCGGACCCGCTCGGCCACGCGCCGGACCGTCAGGTCGACGGGGACCACGGCGACGTGCAGGTGGACCTGGTAGCCGGCGTCGGTGGCGGTGGCCAACAGGTCGAGCTTCGACGGATGGGAGAACACCGTCTCGGTCACGAACGACTCGCGGCGGTCGATGCGAGCGTTGCGCTCGACAGCTGCCGCTGCGCCGGCTTGGTACTCGTCAGCGAACCGCTCCGCCTCCGTGGCGTACATGACGTCGGCGTTCACGAACGGCAGGTGCGTGACGGGTCCGAGGACCTTGTCGTACAGCGTGGACTTCCCGGCACCGTTCGGGCCGACGAGGACGTGGAGGACCGGCATCGCCACGGAGGCTCAGTGGTCGGTAGGAACGTGCGTGACGATCTGGCCGGTCTCGTCGAGCTCCGAGTACGTCTCACCCGCAACCTCGAAGTCCGCGGCGAAGTCCAGCGAGGCGAGCTGGGTGGCGATCCGTTCGGTCCATGTGGCGGACACGACGGCCTGCTCCTCGTTGCCGAGCGTGTCGAACGACTCCTCGCCGGCGAGGACGTCAGCGATGGCGCGGGCCGACACGTCGCCGTTGGCCTCGAGCGCCCGGCCGATGCGGGCCCAGTGCGTGACCTGCTGGGCGGCGCTGCGGCTCATGAGCGGAGCGACCGCAGCGGCCGAAGCGTACAGCTCGTCATCGATGCGGATCGGTGAGGTGGATGCCATGCCGGACCTCCTGGTCTGCGCATGCAGTGTAGCAGTCCGCGACACCAATTCTCCTCCCGTGGTCCGGCGCCTACCAGTCGGTGGGGCGGTAGTCCTTGAGGAACTGGCCCCACAGGTGGGTGCCGGTGTTGAAGCCGTCGATGATCGGGTCGACGATGCGGGCTGCGCCGTCGACGATGTCGAGGGGCGGGTGGAACCGGTGCTCGGCCCGCTTGCGCTCGGTGATCTCCACCGGGTCTTCGTCGCTGACCCAGCCGGTGTCGACGCTGTTCATGTGGATGCCGTCGGCGTGGTAGTCCGCGGCCGAGGTGCGGGTCATCATGTTCAGGGCGGCCTTGGCCATGTTGGTGTGCGGGTGCCGGGTCGTCTTCATGCGCCGGTAGAACTGCCCCTCCACCGCGGACACGTTCACGATGTGCTTGTCGCGGTCCGGTGTGCGGAGCATGAGGGGCTTCAGGCGGGCGTTGAGCACGAACGGCGCCACCGCGTTGACGAGCTGGGTCTCCAGCAGTTCGACCGACGACACCTCCGCCAGCGTGAGCCGCCAGGAGTTCCGGCCGCGCAGGTCGACCTGCTGGAGGTCCTGGTCGAGGCGGCCCTCGGGGAACAGGTGGCCTTGTGGCTGCAGCTCCTCGGGAAGGAGTGCGGCCTGCGACATCTCGGCCGAGGTGGTCGCGAGCTCGGACGTCGACTCCAGCAGGTCGCCCGGTCCCTCGAGCAGCTCGGCCGCCCGCACCCCGTCGACCCCGCCGAGCAGTCGCCGCGCCTCGGCCGGCATGGTGGCCAGCGAGCCGGTCTCCAGCTCCATCATGTGGCGGTAGAAGTCCGGTGGGCGCCGCACGGTCTGGCAGGCGTTGTTGACGATGAAGTCGAGCCGCCCCCGGGTGGTGTCCAGGTGGTGGCACAGCGCCTCGACGCTGGGGGTGTGGCGGAGGTCGAGCCCGTAGATCTCGAGCCGGTGGCCCCACTGGTCGAAGTCGGGCTCCTGGGCATACCGCATCGCTGAGTCGCGGGGGAAGCGGGTGGTGACGATCAGCTCGGCGCCGGCCCGCAGCAGCTTGATCCCGGCCTGGTAGCCGATCTTGACCCGCCCGCCCGTGAGCAGCGCCACCCGGCCGCTGAGGTCGGCTGTCTCGGTCCGCTTGTGCTCGTTGAACGCGGCGCACGACGGGCAGAGCTGGTCGTAGAAGTGGTGCACCTGGCGGTAGTCGGCCTTGCACACGTAGCAGTGGCGGTCTGCCTCCCGATCCGTCTCGGGCGCACCCTCGGGCCCCGCCTCCGCGTCGGCGGGGCCCGTCGCCAGCATGCCCTCGGGTGCGAACACGTTGGGAGTGGTGAAGACGGGCTTGGCGCGCAGCGACCGGATGCCCGTGTCCGCCAGGATCTCCTCGTCGCGGGCCAGGCGCTCCTGGCGGGCCTGGCGACGCCTTGCCTTGGTCAGGCGGCGTCGGGCCTCGACATCGGGGTGGAACAGGTCGCCGGCGGCGGTGAGCAGGCGGTTGCGCTCGGCCGCGGTGAGCGCGTCGAGCGGCGTGCGGTCGTGGGCGAGCGCTTCGAGCAGCTCGGTCGCGGCGCGCAGGCGCTCGGTCAGCTCGTCATCGGGCACGGGGTCGTCGCTCACGTCGGGTTCGGGGGCTGTCCGACGTTAGACGCCGACTTCGGGTGCGGCCGGGTCCGGTCGTAGCCTCGCTCGGGCATGTCGCGCTACCGCTTCGCCCTTCGGCCCCGATGGATCCTCTCGCACATCTTCGTGCTGGTCATGGTCCTGGGGATGCTCCGGGCGGGCCTGTGGCAGAAGGATCGTCTCGAGCAGCGGCGGGAGATCAACGCCCGAGTCGAGCAGCTCCAGGAGCAGACACCCCAAGATGCGCAGGGCCTCGCCGAACCGGGGGATCTCGACGCCGGCCGCGACCTGGAGTACCGCCCGGTCAGCGCCACCGGCACCTACCTGGCCGATCAGAGCGTGCTGGTCGACGGTGCCGATCACAAGGGGTCCGCGGGGGCGTGGGTCCTGACCCCGCTGCAGCTCGACGACGGCGACGTGGTGATCGTCAAGCGGGGGACGATCCCCAACCCCGGCCAGCTCGAGGCCGTGCCCGACTCGGTGGTCACCCCGACGGGCGAGGTCACCGTGGAGGGCCTGGCCCGTCCCACCGAGACCCGGCCCGATGTGAACCTCGGCTTCACCAAGCTCCACTTCGAGCGGGCCGATCCCGCGGACGGCACGCTCGAGAACATGGCCCGCACCGATCTCGCCCGGCTCGACCAGCAGATCGAGGGCGACGTGTTGCCGTTCTACCTGAACCTCCGGACGCAGGACCCGGCGGTGGCCGCCGGTGAGCCCCTGCCGCCGCTGCCGCCCGACCCGTCCGAGGGGTCCCACCTCTCGTACATGGTCCAGTGGTTCCTGTTCTCGGCCATGACCGTGGTCGTGTACCTCCTCATCCTGCGCCGTCGGGCCCGGGAGATCGAGCGTGAGGCGCTGGAGGCGGAGCTCGACCGTGCCGACCCCGACGACGTCCCGCTCGGCGACGACCCGCGCGTCGAGGGCGAGCGCACGCCGGCGCCCGGCGACACGACCAGCTGAAGCCGTCCGGTGAGGGCGCTCAGTCCTCCATGTCGTCGGTGCGGATCACCAGCACCGGGCAGGGGGCGTGGTGCAGCACGTGGGTGCTGACCGAGCCCATCAGCACCCGCTTGATCCAGCCGTGCCCGTGGGTCCCGACCACGATGATGTCGGCCCCGACCTGACCGGCCACATCGCAGATGGTCGGCCCGGGCTCGCCCGTCTCGACGAGGTGCTCGGCGGAGATCCCGAGCACGGCATCGAGGTCGTGGACCTCGGTGTCCTGCACGGCGCGCTGCTCCTCCTCGATCTCGTGCTCGAGCTCCGGGTCCGCCAGCGTGGGGTGCGTGTCCATCGGGCTGACCGACGCCGTCGGCACGAACGCGGGCGGCACGACCGCCAGGGTGATGAAGCGGTGCTCGTGGCCCAGCAGCCCCACGCCCTGGGCCATGGCGGCGGTGGCGAGGTCGGATCCGTCGGTCGCGAGCAGCACGGTGGACATGCGCCATGCTCGCGCGGTGCGCTCACCGACGGTGCCAGGGGCCCATGGGTAGCGTGGGGGCGTGCCCGACGAGCCTCGCGATCGCATCTTGGCGGCCACCGTCGTGTGCCTCGGCCGCTACGGCATCGCCAAGACCACCGTCGACGACGCCGCCCGGGAGGCGGGGCTGGCCCGGGCCACCGTGTACCGGCACTTCCCCGATGGCAAGGAGCAGCTGATCGCGGAGTCGATCACCTGGGCCGTCGGCCAGTTCTTCCATGACCTGGCCGTCGCCGTCGCCGACGCGCCGGACTTCCCGACGCTGGTCGAGGAGGCGCTGGTGCACGCCCACCGAGCCGTCGACGAGCACGCCGTGCTCCAGAAGGTGCTCGAGACCGAGCCCGAGCGGCTCCTGCCCCAGCTCACCCAGTCGGCGCCGCAGGTCCAGGCGGTGCTGCGGGACTACCTCGCCGGCAAGCTCCGCCACGAGCGGCTGCTCCCGGGGGTCGATCCGCTGGAGGCGGGTGACTGGCTGGCCCGCATGGGCCTGTCGTTCATCCTCGCCGAGGGCCGCTGGGACCTCACGGACCCGGA
>CAZCVS010000285.1:0-4723 GCA_964501845.1 uncultured Iamiaceae bacterium | reverse complement strand
GCTCGGGGTCGTACTGGATGCGGCCCTCGGGGAGCAGGAGGATGGTCAGGCCCGAGTGGAGCGCCTCGACCGCGGCGTTGAAGGCCTCGCCCCGGCCGGCGCTCCGGTCGACGGGGATGGCGCCGATGGCGCGGGCGAAGGGGCGGGTCCACGTGCTGTCGACGTACTTCTTCTCGATGAGCAGGCGCGGGTACCGGCGGTACTTGTGGAAGATGATGAGGCCGGCCACCACATCGAAGAGGCTGCGGTGGTCGACGACGATGATCCCGGTCGTGACCTCGCGGTTCATGGCGTCGCCGCCGTCGACGTCGAAGCGGACGAAGGGCCAGCTCAGCACCCGTGCCAGGCGCGCGAGCCAGGCCAGTGCTCGCTCGGGTCGCATCGGGCGAGTCTTGCCGACCCGACCGCGAGGGCGCACCTGCGTGAGCGGCCCGCTTCCTGGCACCGAACGCGGACATCGGTGTCCGTGCAGCGTGCCGGGTCCGGCGGCGCACGAACATGCGTTCGCCTGTCAGACCCTTCCGTTAGGGTTGGCCATGGCCCGGACCAAGACGCTGTACCGCTGCACGGAGTGCGGCTCCACCGAACCCAAGTGGGCCGGCCGCTGCACGGGGTGCGAGGCGTGGGGCACGCTCGTCGAGGAGGTCGACGGCCCGGTGGCCGGTCCCGGCGCGGTGTCGGTCCTGCCGCCCTCGGTGCCGCCCATCCAGATCAGCGACGTCGACCCCACCGAGTTCACGCCGCGGCCCACAGGCGTGGCCGAGCTCGACCGGGTCCTCGGTGGTGGCCTCGTGCCCGGCTCGGTGACCCTGCTGGGCGGGGAACCGGGCATCGGCAAGTCCACCGTGCTGCTCCAAGCGGCGGCGGAGGTGGCGGCTGCTGGGCGCAAGGTGCTGTACCTCTCGGGCGAGGAGTCGGCCCAGCAGGTGCGCCTCCGAGCCGAGCGGCTCGGCGCGCTGCACCCCATGTTGTGGCTGGCCACCGAGGTCTCGCTGCCGCAGGTGCTGGGTGCCATCGGCTCGGTCGAGCCGGACCTGGTGATCGTGGACTCGGTGCAGACGCTGCTCAACCCGGAGCTCGCGTCCACCCCGGGGTCGGTGGGCCAGGTGCGCGAGTGCACCCACCGGCTGGTGCAGGAGGCCAAGCGCACCGGCTGCGCCATCGTCCTCGTCGGCCACGTCACCAAGGAGGGAGCGCTCGCCGGACCCCGGGTGCTCGAGCACATGGTCGACACCGTCTTGTCGTTCGAGGGAGACCGCCACCACGCCCTGCGCCTGCTGCGGGTGGTCAAGCACCGCTTCGGGTCCACGCAGGAGCTGGGCCTCTTCGAGATGTCGGAGAAGGGGCTCCGCGGCGTGCCCGACGCCAGCGGCATGTTCCTGGCGGACCGGCGCCTCGGCATCCCGGGTTCGGTCGTGGTCCCTACCATCGAGGGCGCCCGCCCGCTCCTGGTGGAGCTCCAGGTGCTGACCACGCCGTCCACGTTGCCGTCGCCCCGCCGCTCGGCGCAGGGGATCGACAGCGGCCGGCTCTCGCTGCTGCTCGCCGTGCTCCAACAGCGCGTCGGGGTCCAGACCGGCCAGGTCGACGTGTACGCCCTGGCGGTCGGCGGCGTGAAGATCGTGGAGCCGGGGGCGGACCTCGCGCTCGGGCTGGCCGTGGTGTCGTCGCTCACCGGCAAGGCGGTGCCCGCCGACATCGTCGCCTGCGGCGAGGTCGGCCTCGGCGGAGAGCTGCGCCAGGTGGCCCACACCCCCCGCCGCCTCGCCGAGGCCGCCCGCCTCGGGTTCAAACGGGCCGTGCTGCCCTTCTCTGCGCCGGCTCCGCCCCCAGGCATCGTCGCCATCCGGGTGGGCACGCTGATCGATGCGGTCGAGCGCCTGCAGATGCTCCCGACGTAGCGCCTCGGGGCGGTTTCCCTCGGGTGAGCAGGGCGTTCCGGTAGCCTCCACGCCCATGGCTGCCCGATACCCCGCTGAGCTTCGGGCTGCGCTGGCCCAGGTCGCACCCGGTCGGCCGGTGCGGGACGGCATCGACCGCATCCTCCAAGCCGGCATGGGGGGGTTGGTGGTCATCGGAGACGGGCCAGCTGTGCTCAACGTCTGCTCGGGCGGGTTCCTGCTCGACGCTGCCTTCAGCCCCCAGCGCCTCTCGGAGTTGGCGAAGATGGACGGCGCCCTCATCTTGGCGTCCGACGGCAGCCGCATCGCCCGCGCCAACGTGCACCTGGTGCCGGACTCTTCGGTCCACACGTCCGAGACCGGCACCCGGCACCGCACCGCCGAGCGCGTCGCCCGGTCGCTCAACGTCCCTGTCGTGGCGGTCTCGCACCGCATGAACACCATCACGGTGTACGTGGGCGACCACAAGCACGAGATCGAGCCCGTGCCCCGGCTGATCAACCGGGCCAACCAGGCGATCTCGACGCTCGAGCGCTACCGCAACCGCCTCGACACCGACGCCGCGGCCCTGTCGACACTCGAGATCGAGGACCTCGTCACGATCCGCGACGTCATCAACGTGGTCCAGGTGCTCGAAGGCGTGGAGCGCATCGCCGAGGAGCTCGAGCGGTACATCGTCGAGCTGGGTGAGGAGGGACGCCTCGTCCGGCTGCAGCTGGTGGAGCTGGTCGGCGGCGTGCAGCACGACCGGCGCCACATCGTGCGCGACTACCGCGGCGACGACCGGACCGTGCCGCTCGATCAGGTGCTCGACGACCTGTCGTCGCTCACGACCGAGGACCTCATCGACCCGTCCGAGGTGGCGCACGCCATGCGCCTGCCCACCACGGCCGTCGACGCCAGCATCGCCCCGCGCGGCTACCGCATGCTCGCCAAGATCCCCCGCCTGCCCGACCAGGTGATCCAGAACATCATCAGCCGGTTCGGCAACCTCCAAAAGATTATGCGGGCCACCATCGACGACCTCGACGACGTCGAGGGCGTGGGCGCCACCCGCGCCAAGTCGATCAAAGAAGGCCTCAGCCGCCTCGCCGAGTCCGCCATCCTCGACCGCTACTGACAGCGAACCGGCTCAGGCGGGAGCGGTCACGGCCAGCGTGGGGAAGTACGTCCGGTACCGGCCGCTGTCTCGCGTCAGCAGCTCGAGCCCGGCGACCGCAGCGTGCGCGCCGATGAAGAAGTCGGGGAGCGTGGAGGTGCGCCTGCCGCCGTTCTGGCGGTAGGCGAGGTGCACCTTGCCAGCGAGGAACGCCGCCTCCCACGGCAGCGGAGCCCGGCGGTACTCGCTGTGCGGGAGCTTCGCTTCGAGCTCCTCGATCGTGGCGAAGCGAACCGAGACCTCGGCATAGATCACGGGGTTGATGTACAGCGGTCCCTTGTCGGCGGCGTCGGCCAGCGCATCGAGCGACCAGTCGCGCCACCGCGGATCGACGGTGAGGAGATCGAGCAGCACGTTGGAGTCGACCAGCGTCCCGTGGCCCACGTCACTCGCCTCGGGTGAGGGCCATGATCTCATCGGTGGTCATGGAGCCCTCCCCTCCGCCGATGAGTCGTTCGGCGAGGAGCCGGCCACGGCTTGGTTGATCGGGCGACTTCCGCACCACGATCGTGTCGCCGTCGCGCTCGAACGTGACCTCGCTCCCTGCGCCGATGCCAAGGGCATCGCGCAGATCCTTCGGGATGGTGACTTGGCCCTTCTCGGTGACTCGCATGGTAGGAATCTTACCGGTAGGAATCATACTGGTGGCGGGACGCGGAGAACGAAGGGTCTTGGTCATGTCTTGCAGGGTGGCCGACGAGCCTCCTCGCCGGAAGGCCTGCGACACATGTGGCTCGGTCAGCGGGCGCGGCGCTCGAGCTCTTCGCGGTTGGTGATGCGGTAGCGGCGGTCCTGCTGCTCGATCCAGCGGAGGCGGACGAAGCTGGCGATGGCCTTGTTGACGCGCTCGCGGGAGGCGCCGACCATGCCGGCGAGCTCCTCCTGGGTGATGGGGAGGGCGAACTCGTCGTGCTCGCCGGCCAGCTCCAGCAGGCGCTTGGCCGTGCGGCCGGTCACGTCGAGGAACACCGAGTCGGCGAGGGCGGCATCGGTGTTCCGGAGGCGGGCGGCCAGCAGGCGCACGACACCCCACAGGAGCGTGGGCCGGGACTCGTACACGGCCTTGAGCGGGGCGTACGGCAGGACCACCAGCTCCGAGGGCTCCAAGGCGCGGGCCTCGGCGGAGCGGCCGAGGCCGTCGAAGAGGCCGAACTCGCCGAACACGTCGCCGCGCTCCATGAGCGCGACCATCGACTCGCGGCCGTCGACCGAGCGCTTGGCGATGGCGATGCGACCGGATGCGACGACGCAGAGGAAGTCGGGCTCGTCGCCCTCACCGAACACAACATCGCCCCGGAGGTAGCGGTGGGTCTCCGCCGATGCGGCCACCCGCGCCATCTCGTCGTCGCCGAGCTCATCGAGCAGTTGCACATCTTGGAGCAGATCGATGTCGACCACGCGGGCATCGTACCGATTTCGCGACCGCTGGCCGGGACAAGCTGGTGCCGTACCGTTGGGCGATGACCAGCGACGAGCCCCGCACCCCGTCCGCCGTGTGGGTGATCGTCGTGGCCGCCGGGTCCGGTTCGCGTTTCGGGGGCCCCAAGCAGCACGCCCCGCTGGCGGGCCGCCGCGTCGTCGACTGGTCGATCGACGCGGCCCGGTCGGTGGCTGATGGCGTCGTGCTGGTGGTGGCACCCGACGATGCCGACGGGGTCGAGCC
>CAZCVS010000284.1:0-4787 GCA_964501845.1 uncultured Iamiaceae bacterium | reverse complement strand
TGGCCGTCTCGTGGCAGGACCGCACGTGGTTCAGCGGCGGCCCGTTCTCCCTGGTGTTTCGGACCCTGGTCATCTTGGCGCTGCTCGCCTGGCTGCAGAAGGTGGCGTCCGGGGTGTCGTGGCGCGAGCGCTCGTTCTGGACGCCGGCTCGCACCGTGGCCGTGGTGGGCGGGACCGTGGTGCTGGCGTTCGCCTCGAGCCTCGTGTTCCAGTCGCTCTACCAGGCCGACGGGAACACCGCCGGCCTGGCCGTGGGCGCCTGGCTGGCCGTGGCCGCCACGCAGGTGTGGGGCTTCCGCTCCGGCGGCCGCCATCTCGTCGTGGCGGCCATCATGGCGCTGGCCACCGGTGCTGGCGTGTTGGCCCTGGTGGTGGTGTTCGTGGCGCCGGTGGTGTGGACCGAGGCGTGGACCCGGTTCAACCTCGGCCCGGCCATGGGCCGTAGCTTCGTGATGGCCATCTCCATCACCGTGCTCCAGGTGGCCACGGCGGTCATGGCCGCCTACGCGTTCGTGTTCCTCCGGTTCCCGTTCAAGCGGATCCTCTTCGCCCTGTTCATGGCGACGTTGCTGCTGCCGCTCGAGGTCACCCTGGTGGGCAACGTGGCCACCATCCGCCAGCTCGGCTGGACCGACACCATGCAGGCGCTGATCTTGCCGTTCGGGGCGGCCGCGCTCGGCACCTTCCTCATTCGCCAGGGCTTCCGCGGGCTCCCATCGGAGATCCGAGACGCCACCCGGCTCGACGGCTACGGCCACATCGCCTTCCTGGTGAAGTTCGCGGTGCCGCTCACCCGGCCGGTGATCGCGGCCTTCACCGTGATCTCAGCCCTGAGCGCCTGGAACCAGTACCTCTGGCCCCGCGCCATCACCGAGAGCAACTCCTTCAACACCCTGCAGATCCAGCTCAGGCTGGCCTCGGCCAGCGAGGTGGCACAGGCCAACAAGGCGATCGCGGCGGCTCTCGTCGCCGCGGTGCCCGTGGTGGTGCTGCTCATCGCCTTCCAGCGCCAGATCATCCGAGGTCTGACGGCCGGTGCCGTCAAGTGACCCGTCCCGAGAGGTCCACCATGTCCACATCTCCTGCTCCCTCCGTCCCCACGGCTCGCCGCTCCGTCCGGCGATCGCTCGTCGGCCTGACCGCGGTGGGCCTGCTCGGCCTGGCCGCGTGCGGATCGCCTCCCACCACCAGCGGGACCGGGGCCGGACGCACCACCGAAGGCACAGCCAAGGTCGATGCCAAGGACTGCCCGGTGGCGGCGCTCGACGACGCCAAGGGCCCGGTCAAGGTCAACATGTGGTTCAGCGGCCTGGTGGATCCACCCCTCGGCGTGCTCACCGACATGGTCGAGCGCTACAACGCCAGCCAGGACAAGGTCGTGGTGACGGCGAACAACCAGGGCAACGCGTACCAGGAGGGCCTGGAGAAGTACCAGGGTGCCTCGTCGACCCCCTCGCAGCTCCCGCAGATCATGTACCTCGAGGACACCATGCTGGGGGAACTGGTGGACAAGGGCCAGGTCCTTGCGGCCGAGGCCTGCATGCTGGCCGATGACTTCGACCCGACCTCCATCGCGCCGGCGGCGCGGGCCGCGTACAGCGTGGACGACGTGCTCTACCCGGGCTACATGAACGTCTCGACGCCGATCCTCTACTACAACAAGGTCCACTTCCAGAAGGCCGGGCTCGACCCCGAGACCCCGCCCAAGACCATCGAGGAGATCGAAGCCGCCGCCAAGAAGCTCAAGGAGGCGGGCGTCTCGAAGAAGCCGTTCTCGTTCAAGGCCGACCAGTGGTTCGTCTCGACGTGGCTGTCGGGCGTGGGCCAGGACATGGTCAACAACGACAACGGCCGATCCGAGCCGGCCACCGCGGCCACCTTCGACTCGGACCCGGCTCGGGAGCTGTTCGGCGACCTCCAGCGCATGGATGACGAAGGCCTGCTCAACGCCTTTCCCGTGACCGACGGCAGCATCGACCACTACCTCGCGCTCATCAACGAGGACAGCTCGATGCTGGTGGAGACCTCGACGGCGTCGAGCACCATCGCTGCCGCTCTCGGCGGAGAGCTGGGCGAGAGCACCGGTGGCGTGAAGATCGACACGTCGATGCTCGACGGCAAGAAGATCGTGCCCGGCTCGGGCGAGTACCCCGGGCTCGAAGCCTCGGGCCAGATCTACGCCTCGGGCGGCGCGTTCTTCATGATGAACACCTCCAGCCCGGAGCAGCAGGCGGCCTCGTGGGACTTCCTGCGGTTCATGTGGGAGCCGGAGAACGCCACGATCTGGCACGTCGAGGGCGGCTACCTGCCCGTGCTCAAGGACATCATCAACTCGCCCGAGATCACCACCTTCCAGGAGACCGAGCTGGACGGCAAGCTCCTCACCCCGGCGGTGCAGCAGCTGGCCACCGCCGATCCCGACCGCTCCGGGCCGCTGATCGGCCCCTACCCCGCCTTCCAGGACATCCTCCAGGGGGCGCTGGAGAAGGTGCTGTTCAGCGGCGCCGACGTCGACAAGTCCCTGGCCTCGGCCGAGGCCGAGGCCACGGCGCTGCTCGAGGACTACAACGGCTGACCGGCTCTCGAGGGCTGCGGACCATGGCGCGGGCGCTGGTCCGCAGCGGCCATGATGGGCGCCATGCGCGTGATCGCCGTGACCGGCCTCAAGGGCGGCGTGGGTAAGACCTCCACGTCGGTGAACCTCGCCGCGCTCGCCGCCAGCGAAGGGTGGCGGGTGATCCTCTGGGATCTCGACCCGCAAGGGGCGGCCACCTACTGCTTGAACCTCAAGCAGAAGCTCAAGGGCGGCGCGACCAAGCTGTTCCGGGGCAACCGCGACGGCTTGGCCAACGTGGCCCGCACCACCGACATCGAGAACTTCGCGGTGGTGCCGGCGGACTCGTCGGTGCGCGAGGTCGACAAGGTCCTCTGGGCCAGCTCCAAGCCCACCAAGCTCGTCCGCCGACTGATCGGCGGCGTGGGCAGCGACGCCGACCTCGTGGTCATCGACTGTCCGCCGGGGCTCAGCCCGGTGGTGGAGGCCGTGGCCAACGTGGCCGACATCCTGCTCGTGCCCGTGGTGCCCGAGCCGCTGCCGTTCCGGGCGCTGTCGCGCTACGAGGAGTTCCTCACCGACACCAAGGCGGCATCGCCCACGATCGTGGCGCCGTTCTTGAGCATGGTGGACCGGAACCTGCCGATGCACCGCCGCATCGAAGCCGAGGTGCTCGAGAGCGGGCGCTTCCTCGGTGCTGCGATCCCCACCTCCTCCGCGGTGGCCCGCATGGGCGAGGAGCAGGTGCCCGCGGTGCTGGGCGCGCCCCGCAGCCTGGCGGCATCGGAGTACCGCAAGCTCTGGGCCGAGGTCATGGAGCGCGCCGGCCTCTAGGTCGAGTCCCCGAGGGCCACGAGCAGGTCGGCGCCCACGTGGTGCGGCAGCACGGACAGCAGGTCTGGCACCAGGGCGTCGGCCGGCGGCAGGTGGCGCAGCAGCCACCGAGACAGGGACCCGTCGTCGAACCACGTGCACGCGGGTGCCGTGGTGCCGCCGGGCGGGCCCCAGCGCACCGCGGGCAGGTCGTCGGTCAGCGCCAGCAGCCGGAGGGCGGTCCAGGTGCGCTCCTCGCTGTAGGCCGCGGTGCGGGCGGCCAGGTCCTCGGGCTCGGGCACCGGGCCGCCGCCCCGCAACGGATGGCGGTCGGCCAGCCACCGCCACGAGCGGCCGCGCGAGCGCTGGTGCAGCAGGCCCGCGGCGATGCGGTCGAGCCAGGTGAGCTCGACGAGGGCCCCCGTGGGTTCGTCGGGCGGCGGGGTGGGTCGCTGCAGCACCCGGTTCAACACATCGGGGACCAGGCCCACGGGCGCCTCGTCCAGCGCGCGGGGATCCTCGTCCTCCACACCGATGACGCTGGCCGCGGTGCCGTCGCGGTGGAGCAGGACGGTGCTGAGCGTCCGGGCCGGCGCGGCGTCGAGACGGTCGAGGTGCCGGAGCCGCCCGGTGCTGATCAGCCCGATGGCGTTCCACGATGTGGGCGCCACGAACCCGACCAGCGGCTCGATCGGGTGCAACGGGACCTCGGGCACGTCCCAGAAGCCGAGGCTGAGCTCCGTGGCATCGGGGTCCGATCGCACGGTGACGACCCGAGCGACGGGATCATCGGTGGTCGCCCGGTGCACGACCTGGGCGATGGATGCCAGCGAGGGCTCCTCGGTGGCGAGCGGCGGGGACGGGGGAGTGGCCATGGGACCTCCGGACAGCGGTGAACGTTCCGGCTGTCCGGGCCCGAGGGCGGAGGGG
Source organism: uncultured Iamiaceae bacterium (assembly GCA_964501845.1). Taxonomy (GTDB): domain Bacteria; phylum Actinomycetota; class Acidimicrobiia; order Acidimicrobiales; family Iamiaceae; genus Aquihabitans. Next base: position 490 of record CAZCVS010000284.1, on the reverse strand, counting down.
ACGGCGAACCTCGTGGCGGCCAGTGTGCCCTGGTGCCGCCACGGCTCCGCCCCGTACGCCGAGATGCTGCGCTTCAGGAGCAGCCGGATGGCCGAGGGCAGCGCTCAGTAGGTGGCGATGGCGGGGCCCATGCCGGTGGGCACGGCGCGGTCCTGGCGGGCCAGGCGCTGGGCGGCGACCGCCACCGGCTCGGCCTCGGTCCACTCGACGCGGTCGATCATCCGGGCGGCCGCGGGCCAGCGCCGCTCGGCCAGCACCCGGGCGAGGCGGGCGTCACTGGGTGCGCAGGCGTGGAGCGCCTCGTTGCTCAGCGTCTGAGTGCGGGCCGGGTGCACGTCATGGGCGCCGATGCCGACGAAGCGGCCGAGCGAGCGGAGCGACAGCCGCTGCGAGGCACCCTCGGAACGGCCGTAGATGCGGAACGTGTCCAGGTGGCCGTGGTCGTGCCAGCTGGCGCGGTAGGCGCCGGCATGGCCCGGCAGCGGCGCCC
>CAZCVS010000283.1:0-4829 GCA_964501845.1 uncultured Iamiaceae bacterium | reverse complement strand
AGCGGCTCGGCTCACTGGCACACGAGGTCGTTGACGCACATGGCGACCAGGTCGACGCCGATGGTGTCGAAGCGGCCCGATGCCTGGGCGATCAGGGCCTTGGTGCCGACGCCATCGGTGGACGACACCAAGACGGGGTGGCGGTAGCGGTGGCTGGCGAAGGCGAAGAGCCCGCCGAACCCGCCGATGTCGCCGATCACCTCGGGACGGAAGGTGGAGCGAACCTTGTCCTTGATGCGCTGTACCGCTTGCTCACCCGCCTCGATGCTCACGCCGGCGGCTTCGTACGTCTCACCCATCAGGCGGGATCCTTCTTCGTCAGGTCGGGCTTCGTCAGATCGGGCACAGCGGGGTTGCCGGGCCTACTGGTTGCGGCGCGCTTCGTCGGCCGGGAGCAGGCTGCTCCCGAAGAGCGCCTCGGTGGTGGACCCGACCGGGATGGGGTCGCACCCCGCGCCGGCGAGGTCGTCGTCGGGCTCGAGCACGCCCTTGGTGAGCGTGACCGGCACCGGCACCGGGTAGTTGCCGGTGAAGCACGCGTCGCAGAAGCCCGACCCGCTGGTGCCGGTGGAGCTGATCAGGCGGTCGAGGGTGATGAACGCGATCGAGTCGAGGTTGAGGTACTGGCGGATCTCGTCGATCTCGAGGCCGTTGGCCAGCAGCTCGGAGCGCTCGCCGGTGTCGATCCCGTAGAAGCACGACCACTTGATGGGCGGCGACGTGAGGCGCAGGTGGACCTCCTTGACGCCGGACTCCCGCAGCATCTTCACGATCTGCTTCTGCGTGGTCCCCCGGACGACGGAGTCGTCGACGACGACGACCCGCTTGCCCTGGAGGTTCTCCTTGAGCGGGTTGAGCTTCATGCGCACGCCGAGCGCCCGCATCTCCTGCGACGGGGCGATGAACGTGCGGCCGATGTAGCGGTTCTTGACCAGGCCTTGGCCGTAGGGGATGCCGCTGGCGCGGGCGTAGCCCTCGGCCGCAGGGATGCCGGACTCCGGCACGCCCATCACCATGTCGGCCTCGACCGGCGCCTGCTCGGCGAGGAGCTCGCCCTGGCGCACCCGGGCGAAGTGGACGCTCTTGCCGTAGAGGCGGGTGTCGGGCCGGGCGAAGTACACGAACTCGAACACGCAGAGCTTGGGGTTGAGCCGCTCGGCCGGAAAGGGGCGGGCGGAGCGGACGCCATCCGCGTCGATCACGACCATCTCGCCGGGCTCGATCTCCCGCACGAAGTCGGCGCCGACCACGTCGAGCGCGGGGGACTCCGAGGCCAGGACCCAGCCGCCCTGTTCGAGCCGACCGAGGCACAGCGGCCGGAAGCCGTTGGGGTCGCGGAGCCCGATGATGCGGTGCTCGTCCATGAGGACCAGGGAGAACGCGCCTTCCAGGAGCGGCAGCACCTCCATGAGCGCGGCGTCGAGGGTGGGGGCGACGAGCGAGGGATCGTGGACCCGCGCCTGCTCGAGCCGCTCGAGCTCGAGCGCCACCAGCTCGGCGACGAGATCGCTGTCGCTGGCGACGGTGCCCGGGAGCATGCCGGCATCCTCGGCCAGCGCACCGGTGTTGACCAGGTTGCCGTTGTGGCCGAGGGCGAACTGCGTGGGTCCGGCGTCGCGGTAGACGGGCTGGGCGTTGCGCCACGAGCTGGAGCCGGTGGTGGAGTACCGCGTGTGGCCGATGGCGAGGTGCCCCGTGAGCGGAGCGAGGGTGCGGTCGTCGAAGACGTGCGCCACCAGGCCCATGTCCTTGACGACGGTGATGTCCTCGTAGTCGCTGACCGCCATGCCCGCCGCCTCCTGCCCGCGGTGCTGCAGGGCGTAGAGACCGAGGTAGGTCATGTGGGCGACCGGCTGGTTCGGTGCGAAGACGCCGAAGACGCCGCACGCCTCCTTCGGCGAGTCGTCGTCATGATCCCGCACGTCTGCAGGGACCGATCCAGGCGCACGCACGGACCCCATCATCGCACGCCAGCCCGCTGATTCCACACTTCGCTCCTGACCTGCCGTCGCGTCAGAGGTTCCAGGCGGCAGCGGCGAACAGGTAGCCGAGGGCGTTCGTCGACCAGTGCAGCGCCATCGGTGCGAGCAGGCTCTGCGACCGGTCCCGCAGCCACCAGAGGAAGACGCCGACGGCCGCGGTCGACAAGACCGAACCCACCACGGTGACCCACGCGGGCAGCTGGCCGACCGTGTCGTCGGCAACGGGGTTGACGTTCTCGAGCCCCATCGCCGGCAGGACGTGCCAGAGGCCGAACGCCAGCGCCGACCACACCACCGCCCAGCCCCGCCGCAGCCGGGTCGCGAGCGCGGCGGGCAGCAGGCCCCGGAACGCGACCTCCTCCAGCAGCACCGTCCCGAAGGGCACCCGCACGAGCGCGGCGAACAGGACCCAGCCGAACGAGCGGCCCTCGACCCGCTCATCCAAGAACAGGTCGTGGGTCCACGGCAGCGCGAACCCGACCACGTAGACGGCCAGCACCACCCCGGCCGCACCGGCGCCCCACCGCAGCCCGCGCCCGACGTGCTCGCGCGCCAGACCGAGCTGGTCCCAGCTGAGGCCCACCACGCGCCGCCCGACCCAGAGCAGACCGAGGGCGCAGACCACCGCGAACGGCACGTACCACGCCTCCGGGACGAGGCGGTTCCAGGCCACGTTGACCAGCCCCAAGGCCAGTACAGTCGCCGCGATGGGCGACCAGCCGGGGGCACGGGCCATGGCGGTCGACGGTACCAGCGCCGTCCCGTCACCCGACCGGGACCGCTTCATCGACTTCATCCGGGCGTTCAGCCTGCTGGTGGTCGTCGCCTGGCACTGGGTGTTCACGATCATCATCTGGCGCGACGACGGGCCCTACGCCAGCAACCCGATCGGCTTCACCCGGGGGCTCTTCGTCGCCACGTGGCTGTTCCAGGTGATGCCGCTGTTCTTCTTCGTCGGCGGCTACGCCCACACCGAGGCCTGGGAGGCGGGCCGCGACAAGGGCCGCTTCCGCACGACCCTCTCGTTCGCGTGGTACAGGGTGAAGCACCTCGCCCGCCCGGCGCTGATCCTGGCCGTCGGCTGGTGGCTCCTCGGAACGGTGGCCGTGTTCCTCTACGACATCGACGGGGTGCCCCGGGCCGTCAAGCTCGTCTTGAGCCCGCTCTGGTTCATCATCGTCTACGTCATCTTGATCGCCCTGTTCCCGATCACGTACTGGCTGCACGAGCGCTTCGGCGCGCTGGTCCTGGTCTGGGGCGTGGGGCTGGCCGTGCTGCTCGACGTCGCCCGCTTCAGCCACAGCATCACGTGGGCGGGCTGGGCGAACTTCTTCGTGATCTGGGGGACCTGCCACCAGCTCGGGTACTCCTGGGAGGAACTGGTGGCGCTCGGCCGCCGGGCCGCGTGGGGCCTCATGTGGATGGGCCTGTTCGGCCTGGCCGGCCTGGTCGGCAGCAACATCTACCCCGGGTCGATGGTCGGGGTGCCGGGCGAGAAGTTCTCGAACATGGCGCCGCCCACCATCTGCATCCTCGCCCTGTTGGTCTTCCAGGCCGGCGTGGCGTTGCTGATCCGCCCGTGGGTGCTCGAGCGGCTCGAGACCTCGCGCCGCTGGGCCACCGCCAACGACGTCATCAACCGGTTCTCGCTCCCGCTCTTCTTGTTCCACTCGACCGGCATGGCGCTGTGGGCCGCGTTCGGCTACTTCGTGCTGCACAACCAGCAGGTGCGCGAGCCCACGGTGATGTGGTGGCTGGGACGACCGTTCGCCTTCCTCGGCCCGCTGCTGTTCACGCTGCCGATCATCTTCCTGCTCGGCCGCAGCTACGTGAAGAAGCCCGCCCCGCGCGACCCGGCGGCCAGCTCGCCACCCGCCGCAGCCAACTGACGCGAGTTCGGGCTTTTCGCCGGGTGGCTGGCACGCTGGACGGTGCCATGACCGCCCCGACCACCGCCACCGAGGCCCGGAGCCTGCAGATCGGACCGCACGAGGTGTGGCCGCCGGTCGTGCTCGCGCCCATGGCCGGGGTCACCAACGCGGTGTTCCGGGACCTGTGCCGCTCGCACGGGGCGGGGCTGTACGTGAGCGAGATGATCGCGGCGCGCGGGCTGGTCGAGCGGCAGGAGAAGACCTACTCGCTGGCCCGGTTCGGACCGGGTGAGCAGCCGCGGTCCATCCAGCTCTACGGCACCAACCCGGCCGTCATGGGTGACGCGGCACGCCAGCTGGTCGACGAGCAGGGCGCCGAGCACATCGACTTGAACTTCGGCTGCCCGGTCCGCAAGGTCACGCGCCACGGTGGCGGCTCCGCCCTGCCCTGGCGCCGGACGCTGTTCGCCCAGGTCGTGGCGGCCGCGGTCCAAGGGGCAGGCGACGTCCCCGTCACCGTGAAGCTGCGGATAGGCATCGACGACGACCACCTGACCTACCTCGACGCCGGCCCCATCGCCGAAGCGCAGGGCGCGGCCGCGGTCGCCCTCCACGCCCGCACCGCCGAGCAGGCCTACTCCGGGCACGCCGACTGGTCGGCCATCGCCCGGCTCAAGGAGGTCGTCCGAGAGGTGCCGGTGCTCGGCAACGGCGACATCTGGGTCGCTGCCGACGCCCTGCGCATGATCGACGAGACGGGGTGCGACGGCGTGGTCGTGGGCCGCGGCTGCCTCGGCCGCCCCTGGCTGTTCGGCGACCTGGCCGCCGCGTTCGCCGGGGAGGCCACCGACTCCGCGCCCCCGATGGCCGTCGTCGCCGCCACGCTGCGCGACCACGCCCGCCGCCTGGCCGAGTGGCACGGCGACCACGTCGGCGTGAAGGACATCCGCAAGCACGTCGGCTGGTACCTCCAGGG
>CAZCVS010000282.1:0-4840 GCA_964501845.1 uncultured Iamiaceae bacterium | reverse complement strand
AGCACCGGGCCGCTCGGGCCCTTTCGCCTTCGGCGACAAGCTGGCGCCGGCTCACCCGCATCGGCTGGCGCTTGCTTGTATGTCGAACCCCTTGCGACCGCATTTCCACGGGTAGGTTCGCGTCTTGTGTCGACCACTCCTGCTTTTGTCTCGCGGCTTGTCCGGCTGCCGTTGACCGACGCCGACGGCGATCCGGTCGGCCGCATCCGCGACGTCGTGCTGGCCCCGTCGGGCGACAAGCTCCGGGTGCTCGGGCTGGTGGCCAACATCGAGCGGCGCAACATCTTCATCAACATGAGCCGCATCGCCGAGATCGACCCGAGCGGCGTCCGCATGGTCGGCGGCACCGTGAGCGTGCGGTCGTTCACCCGCCGTGCCGGTGAGCAGCTGGCCGTCGGCGACCTGCTCGACACCAAGGTCGGCGACGAGCACCTGACCGACCTCGCCATCGCCCCCGGTCCCGACAAGGCCTTCTGGTTCGTGGTGCTGGCCGCGCTCGGCCGCCGGGGTCCCCTGCGCCGACGGGCCCCCAACGTGGTGCCGTGGGAGCAGGTCGCCCTCCACTTCGCCAGCACCCCCGAGATGGACGAGGTCGCCGAGCTGCGCGACCTCCATCCCACCGATGTGGTGGACCGGCTCCAGGCGCTGTCTCCCGAACGCCGCCACCAGGTCGTCGCGCTGCTGGCCGATGAGCAGGTGGCCGATCTGCTCGAGGAGATGGAGGAGGAGGAGGCCGTGCGCCTCGTCGAGACCCTCGACCTTGAGCGCGCCGCGCACATCCTCGAGGAGATGGAGCCCGATGACGCGGCCGACCTCCTCGCCGACCTGCCCGAGCTCGACCGGGCGGCCCTGCTCGAGGAGATGCGGCCCGAGGAGTCCATCCCGCTGCGCCGCCTCCTCGCCTACGACGAGAACACCGCCGGCGGCCTGATGACCCCCGAGCCTGTGATCCTCGCCCACACCACCACGGTGGCGGAGGCGCTGGCCTCGATCCGCATGCGCGAGATCCCCGCCGAGCTGGCGGCCCAGGTCTTCGTGACCCAGCCACCCGTCTCCACCCCCACCGGCAAGTACGTCGGCGTGGTCGGGTTCCAGCGCCTGCTGCGCGAGCAGCCGTCCACCACGCTCGAGGAGTGCGTCAACGACAGCACCGAGCCGGTGGCCCCCGATCTGCCGCTGCGTGAGGTTGCCGAGCGCCTGGCCTCCTACGACCTGCTCGCCCTCCCCGTGTGCGACCGGGCCGGACGCCTGGTGGGCGCGGTCACTGTCGACGACGTCCTCGACCACGTCCTCCCCGACGGCTGGCGCCGCACGCGCGTTCGAACCTGACCCGGGCCACTCCCAGGTCGCGCCCCCACCGACCAGGGGCCACCCCTACGATCAGCGCGTGAAACGGATCCTCGCTGTCCTCGTCGCGTCGGCATCGCTGCTGGCCGCGTGCTCGACGTCGGGTGGCAACGAGGCCGCCGAGAACCCGACCACCACGACCGCGGCCACCACCACATCCGGCTCCGAGACGACCACGTCCGCCACACCCGACCCCGATGCCCGGACCATCGACTGGAGCGACTGCGGCGGCGGGTTCCAGTGCGGCACCATCGCCGTACCGCTCGACTACACCGACCCCAACGGGGACACGATCAACGTGGCGGTCACCCGCCACCCGGCCGACGACCCCCAGGCCCGCATCGGGACGCTGTTGCTCAACCCCGGCGGCCCGGGCGGCTCCGCCATCGGCCTGGCCCGGACGTTCTCGCGCGCCGGCGACATCGGCGACCGCTTCGACATCGTCGGCTTCGACCCCCGCGGCGTCGGCGAGAGCACGCCGCTCGACTGCCGCTCCCACCTCGTCGACATGTACGACGCCGACCCCACCATCGACAGCGACGCCGACCGCGCCGCGGTGCTCGATTCCTCGCAAGCCTTCGTCGACGAGTGCGACGAGCGCCACGGCGACCTCCTCCCGTTCCTCGGCACCACCGACGTGGCTCGTGACATGGACGAGATCCGCAAGGCCCTGGGCGAGGAGCAGATCAACTACCTGGGCTACTCGTACGGCACGTCGCTCGGCCAGGAGTACGCCCGCCTCTTCCCCACGCACGTCCGCTCGATGATCCTCGACGGCGTCGTGGACCACGCGCCCGACGGCATCACCACGGCGACGACGCAGGCGGCCGGGTTCGAGACCGCCCTCGCCGCGTACCTCGCTCACTGCGCCAGTGACGGATGCGGCTTCGGCGGCCAAGACGCCGCCGCCGTGATCGACGAGGTGATCGCCGCGGCGGAGCAGGCTCCGATCCCTGCCGCCGGCGACCGGCCCGCCACTCCCGGCGTGGTCTCGCTCGCGCTGGCCCAGGCGCTCTACAGCGAGCAGCTCTGGGGCACCCTGTCGCGCGCCCTCCGCGATGCGCAGGCGGGCGATGGAACCGGGCTCGTCGGCCTCGCCGACATGTACCTGGGCCTCGACGGCAACGGCGCCAGCTTCGAGGTGTACTTCGGCGTCAGCTGCCTCGACGAGACGTGGCCCTCCGATCCGCAGGAGTTCATCGACGCGTCGCTCGAAGCGGAGCAGGCGGTGCCCCGCTTCGGCGGGGCCATCGTCCTCGACTACATCCGCTGCTCGATGTGGCCGACGGAGGCCAAGCCGCTCGCCCCCGTCCCCGCCGACACCGAGGGCCTTCCGCCCATCGTCGTGGTCAGCACCACCAACGACCCGGCGACCCCGTACGAGAACGGGGTCGCGGTGGCCGAGCAGATCCCCGGCGCCGTGCTCGTCACCAACGAAGACGAGGGCCACACCATCGTGGCGCAGGGCAAGCCCTGCATCGACGACCTCGCGCTCCGCTACCTGATCGACCTCACCGTCCCCGCCGACGGCACCACCTGCGCGTAAGCCGGCCTCGGGCCGTCATCTCCGGTCAGCTGGTGGCGAGCTCTCCTGCGACGAGCGGCTCGAGGACCAGCTCGGGTTGGTCGGCCTTCAGGCGGTCGAGCCAGTAGGTGCTCTCGAACACGGCGATGCGGGTGCCGTCGGAGCGGTCCAGCACGTCGACGCCGCGCATCGCCCGCAGCGCGCCGGCCGACGCCGCGTCGGTGCGGCGGGCGACGGTGTAGGACGTGGGGCTCAGCTCGACCGGTGCGCCGAACTCGTTCTCCAGGCGGTGGACCGCGACCTCGAACTGCATCGGCCCGACGGCGGCGAGCACCGGCGCCTGGTCGCCGAAGTCCGGGTCCCGCAGCACCTGCACCACGCCCTCCTCGTCGAGCTGGGCGATGCCCTTGCGGAACTGCTTGAACTTGCTGGTGTCGCGCACCCGGATGACCGAGAAGTGCTCGGGGGCGAAGCTCGGGATCCGGGGGAAGGTCACCTGCTGGTCCATCCAGAGGGTGTCACCGACCCGCACGTCCATGGCGTTGACCAGGCCGACCACGTCGCCCGGGTAGGCGATGTCGAGCGTCTCGCGGTCGGCGCCGTTCACGGTGTGGGCGTACTTGGTGGCGAAGGGCTTGCCGGTCGCGTCGTGGGTCACGACCATGCCGCGCTCGAACTGGCCCGAACACACCCGCATGAAGGCGCTGCGGTCGCGGTGGGCCTTGTCCATGTTCGCCTGGACCTTGAACACGAAGCCGCTGAACGGGGCGTCGAGGGCGCGGGGCTCGTCGCTCACATCGAGGCGGGCGGACGGGGCCGGCGCGAGGTCGATGACCCCGTCGAGCAGGAGCCGCACCCCGAAGTTGGTGATGGCCGACCCGAAGAACGTGGGCGACAGCTCCCCGCCGAGGAACAGCTCCTCGTCGTAGTCGAGCCCCATCGCCGAGAGCATCTCATCGCCCTCGGCCGCCGCCGTCCACGACTCGCCCTCCTCGGACGCGGCACGCTCGGCATCGACGATCTCCTCGGGCGCCTCGGTGGCCCCGCGGGCCGTCCGGGTGAAGCGGATGAACTGGTTCGTCCGCCGGTCGATGACGCCGCGGAAGTCACCGGCGATGCCCACCGGCCACGTGACCGGAGCTGCGGTGACACCGATCTTCTCGTCGATCTGGTCGAGCAGCTCGAGGGGGTCGAGACCGGGCCGGTCCCACTTGTTGATGAACGTGATGATCGGGATCTGCCGGGCCTTGGCCACCTCGAACAGCTTCAGCGTCTGGGGCTCGATGCCCTTGGCCGCGTCGAGCACCATGACCGCGGCATCGGCGGCGGCGAGCACCCGGTAGGTGTCCTCGGAGAAGTCGCGGTGGCCCGGGGTGTCGAGCAGGTTGACGATGTACGGCTCGGCGTCGGTCTCCGTGTTGGTGGACCCGGTGCTCGTCGGGCGATACGGGAACTGGAGCACGGTCGAGGTGATGGATATGCCGCGCTGCTGCTCGAGCGCCATCCAATCGGAGGTGGCCGAACGGCGATCGCCCCTGGCCTTGACGGCACCGGCACCGCTGGTGAGCGCACCGCCGTAGAGCAGGAACTTCTCGGTGAGCGTGGTCTTGCCCGCATCCGGGTGCGAGATGATCGCGAAGGTGCGGCGGCGGGTCGCTTCCTGCGCGGGGTCGGGGGGCACGGCGCAAGCGTACCGGTCGGGTGCGACCCAAAACGGACTCGGGGCCACGGGCCACCTCGAGGAAGGTGGACCGTGGCCCCGAACGATGCGGAGGACGCTGGGAGGTGCCAGCTGACCTACGGGGACCTCGGACTAGACGGCGTCGGCTCCCTGCTCGCCGGTTCGGATGCGGACGACCGAGTCGAGCGGGGTGACCCACACCTTGCCGTCGCCGATCTTGTCGGTCTTGGCCCCGGTGACGATGGCGTCGACCACGCCGTCGACCGCGGGGTCGTCGACGAGGATGT
>CAZCVS010000281.1:0-4908 GCA_964501845.1 uncultured Iamiaceae bacterium | reverse complement strand
GAGGTCGAAGGGCTGCTCGACCTCGTCGACGTGCGCACCGCGATGATGTCCGCCCGCATCCCTGTGGAGGTCCAGGTCCGCTCGGCGGCGCTGGGCATCGATCCCGACGTCGCGCTCGGCCTGCTCGACCTCGACGGCCAGCGGTTCGGCGATCTCGCCGCCGTGCAGGCCAAGCTGCGCGCCATGCCCGAGCGGATCCGTCCGTTCGCCCCCGAGGAGCTCGACGGGCTGCGCCAGGAGATCCGGCGCGGCGCCAGCCCCGAGGTGATCGGCAGCTTCACCCGCCTCGAGGAGCTGACCGACGAGGCGTGGGCGGATGAGCTGGCCGTCGTGCAGCGCCGGACCGAGTCGCTCGGCCACCCGGAGCTGGGCGACCTGCTCCGGGACCTCGACCGCACGGCCCGAGCCACCTCCGCCATGGCGTCCAGCGTCACCGGCCTGGCGGACTACTGGTTCGCCACCGTGGAGGGCCACGAGCGCGTCGACGCCGCTCGCGTCGCCCTGGGGATCTCCAACGACCGCTTCAGCCGCCTGCTCAACGCCCTGGCCAAGAGCGCCGACCCAACGGTCGCAGCAGCGGCCGTCGCCCTCGCCGAGACCAAGACCTCAGGCCTGTTCCAGGCCGCCATCGACGACGCCCTCGCTGGACGGCCGGCGGCCCCCTTCACCGACGGGGTCGACCTCGGGCTGATGGTCGACACGTTCACCGACAGCTTCGATCTCGTGAGCCCGTCCCTTGCGATGATGGACAGCCGGGCCGACGCGCTCGACGCCGCAGTCGCGGGCTACGCCGACGACGCCTCCCAGCTCGCGTGGATCACCTTCCTCGGCGCGCTGCTCATGATGGTGGTGCTCGTGGGCCTCTCGCTGGTGGTGGCGTCGACGTTCGAGCGGCCGTTGCGCCGCCTCATCGCCGGCACCCGCCGCGTGGGCGGCGGCGACCTCCACCTCGATCCCCTCCCGGTCAGCGGGCCGGTGGAGATCGAGGTGGCCACCCTCGCGTTCAACGACGTCGTCGGCAACCTCCGGATGCTCGAGGGCAAGCTCGATGCCCTCGCCGAGTGCGACTTCGGCGACCCGCGGCTGGAGGTCGAGCTCCCCGGTGAGCTCGGCCAGGCGCTGGCCCGCTCGGTGGAGGTGCTGTCCAGCTCCATCCACGACCGCGCCGAACTGCAGGCCCAGCTCGCCCACCAAGCCACCCACGACATGCTCACCGGCATCCCCAACCGCGCCGGCGGTCTGGCCGCGCTCGAAGGCGCGCTCGCCCGGGCCCGTCGGCAGGGGACGACCCTCGGCCTGGCGTTCTTGGACCTCGACGGGTTCAAGCGGGCCAACGACACCTACGGACACCAGGTCGGCGATGCGGTGCTGTGCGAGGTTGCGGCCCGGCTGCGCCACCACGCCCGGGCCGGTGACTCCTACGCCCGCCTCGGGGGCGACGAGTTCATCGTCATCGCCGAGAACGTCGGCACCCAAGCGAACGCGCTGGCCTTCGCCGCGCGGATCGGGGCGGCGATCACCGAGCCGATCGCCGCGGGCGACCACCTCGTCCAGATCGGCGCCAGCATCGGTCTGGCCCTGGCGCCCGCCGGACGCGAGTCCCTCCTGAACCTGCTCGCCCACGCCGACCACGCGGCCTACCGGGCCAAGCGGGCCGGCACCGGGACCGAGCTGTACGACGAGGTGCTCGACGGCACCCAGGCCGACGTGCTCGCCGTGATGGATCCGGCGCCGACCGAGGTGCTCGGGATCGACGAGGTCGACCTCCGCTCCTGACCACGCTCGCCAACCGTTCACGGGCGGCTGGCGAAGCGGAAACGTGGTCGCAACGTGGCGCTCGTACGTTCTCGGCACGACGTCGAGGGGACCGCCAGCCGTGAGCGCCTACGCCGAGCCGCACGACATCAAGACCTCGCTCATGGAGCCGCTGCGGCCCCACGTCATCGTGCTGTTCGGCGCCACCGGCGACCTGGCCAAGCGCAAGCTGCTCCCTGGCCTCCTCCACCTCAGCCGGGCCGGGCTGGTCCCCGACTGCCGCATCGTGGCCACCTCGCTCGACCCGTTCGACGACGACGAGTTCCGCCGCGTCGCCCGCAGCGCCTGCGACGAGTTCGGCCGGGGCGCCATCACCGAGCCCGTCTGGGCGGACTTCGCCAGCAAGCTCAGCTACGTGAGCCAGGGGACCGGGCCCGAGGCGCTGTCCAAGGCGGTGGCCGACGCCGAGAGCTCGCTGCACGGCGAATCGCGCCGCCTCCACTACCTCAGCGTGCCGCCCAAGGCGGCGCGGGCGGTGGTCCAGACGCTCGCCGAGGCCGACCTGGTGGACCGGTCGCGGATCATCATGGAGAAGCCGTTCGGCACCGACCTCGCCAGCTCGAAGGAGCTCAACGCCGCGGTGCACGAGGTGTTCACCGAGCACCAGGTGTTCCGCATCGACCACTTCCTCGGCAAGGAGGCAGCGCAGAACATCCTCGCCTTCCGGTTCGCCAACGGCCTGTTCGAGCCCATCTGGAACCGCAACCACATCGACCACGTACAGATCGACGTCCCCGAGACCCTGGGCCTCGACGCCCGGGCCGGGTTCTACGAATCGACCGGCGCCTACCGGGACATGGTGGTCACCCACCTGTTCCAGGTGCTCGCCTTCATGGCGATGGAGCCGCCGACGGCCCTGGAGCCCCGGGCGATCAGCGAGGAGAAGAACAAGGTCTTCCGCTCGATGCTCCCCATCGAGCCGGCCCACGTCGTGCGGGGCCAGTACATCGGGTACCGGGACGAGCCCGGTGTGTCACCCGATTCGGAGACCGAGACGTTCGTCGCGCTCAAGTGCGAGATCGACAACTGGCGGTGGGCGGGTGTCCCCTTCTTCCTGCGCACGGGCAAGCGGATGGCCGAGGGCGGCCGGATCATCTCGATCGCGTTCCGGGAGCCGCCCAAGAGCATGTTCCCGGCGGGGTCCGGCGTCGGAGCGCAGGGCCCGGACCACCTCACGTTCGACCTGGCCGACGCCTCGAAGCTGTCGCTGTCGTTCTACGGCAAGCGTCCGGGCCCGGGGATGAAGCTCGACAAGCTCAGCCTCCAGTTCGCGCTCCACGAGACCGAGCGCGCCGCGGACGTGCTCGAGGCGTACGAGCGGCTCATCTACGACGCGATGAGCGGCGACCACACGCTGTTCACCACCGCCGAGGGCATCGAGCGGTTGTGGGAGATCTCGATGCCGCTGCTGAAGGACCCGCCGCCGGTACGGCCGTACGCGCCGGGGTCGTGGGGGCCCAACGCCATCCACCAGATCATCGCCCCCCACACCTGGCGCCTGCCGTTCGAGCGGGCATGGCGGGACAAGTAGCGGACGCTCAGCCTTCGCGCGGCCCGGCGTCGTCGCGCGGCCCGGCGTCGTCGAGCAGCCCGGCGTCGTCGAGCAGCCCGGCGTCGTCGGTCACCACCACCTCGCCGGTGGCCATGTCGTAGAGCAGGCCCACCACGAAGGGCGCGTGGCCCGCGGGGGTGGCCAGGGTGGGCATCGCCCGGAGCGCCTCGACGGTGGCGTCGAGGTTGGCGCCGGTGGCCCGCACGGGGTCAGCGCCCACCACCTCGATGAGGCGGTCGGCGACCTCGCCGGTCAGCTCGCCGAGGTGGCCGTCGGCGTGGTCGTCGCTGAGGGCGGCCAGCACGGCGCCGCACCCGGTGTGGCCGAGCACGACCACGAGCGACAGGCCGAGCACGCGGACCCCGAACTCGATGCTGCCGAGGGCGACGCCGGCGAGGGACTGGCCCGCGGTCCGGACGGTCAGTAGGTCGCCGACGCCCTGGTCGAGCACGACCTCCGGAGGGACCCGGGCGTCGACGCATCCGAGCAGCACGGCGATGGGGTGCTGCCCGCCGAGCAGGGCCTGGCGCGCCTCGTCGCTGAGCACGTGCGGCGCCGGCATGCCGGTCGCGAAGCGGCGGTTGCCGTCGACCAGCTCCCGCAGGGAAGCAGCCGCAGCCGCTCGGGCTTGCTCGCTGGTGGTGTTCGGCACGGGCGGCCTTCCGGTCGATGGGTCGCAGCATTGTGGCGCCCCGCGGCCCGTGGGGGAAAGCCCGCGGCCGTCAGCGCTCGACCGGGTCGGCCCCGGGTGCCGATCCATCCGCCTCGGCGGCTGCCAGGCGTTCGAGGAGGCGGTCTCGGATCGAGGTGCCGGACTCCCGGGCCTTGGCTCCCGTGGCCCGCCATCCGTGGCGCGACGAGTACAGGAGGGGCGGTTCGTCGAGGCGGCCGGTGCGCGCCGCCGTTACCCGGGCGAAGAACAGGTCGTGGTCGTAGCGGCCCGCGATCACGTCGGTGACGTCGCAGCTGAACGACGCCACGCACTCCCGCAGGACCGGCAGCCCGTCGATCGTCTCGAGGTAGTCGTCGCCGATGTGACGGAACCGGCGCCCCGGATAGGAGAAGTACTGCCCGGCCTCCACCTGGTCGCTGCCCATGATCGAGACGGAGAACCGGCCGCTGGCGGCGATGAGCGGGTGGGTGTCGTGCTTGGGTGACACCGACGCCATCACGATCGGCTCTTCGAACGAGACCTGGCACACCCAGTGCGAGGTGTAGGCCCGCACAAGGCCGTCGTGGGCGGCGCCGACAAGCTGCACCCCCTTCACCATCTGGCCGAGCGCTCGCTTGAGGTCCCGGTCGATCATGGAGACGGACCCTACCCACCAGCCGATCACCCATCGGAGGCCGGCGCTCGTGGCCGCGGCAGGTCTGGTCGTGAACCGGAACCGTCTGCCCCCGATGATTCAAGGGCACCCTAGGAACATGCCGATGAACCAGGAAGACCACGGTTAGGAGCAGCATGCGCCTCCGTTCATCACGGTTCGGGCTCCGAACCCGATTGCTGGCCCTCGTGCTGGTGCCCGCGGTCCTCCTGGCGG
>CAZCVS010000280.1:0-4908 GCA_964501845.1 uncultured Iamiaceae bacterium | reverse complement strand
TCGATGGTCATGGAGTCGTGCACGTCGAACTCGGGGACCACCACCCGGACCGTCTCGGCCCAGCCGCCGGGCGGGTTCAGCTCCTTGCGCAGGGTCTCGTCGGGTCCGATCTCCGCGCTGACCCGGCGCAAGATGTCGATCAGGTTCCGCTCGCCGAACGATGTCGTCGGTTCCACACCCACGGAACTCGCGGAGATGGCGATGACCCGCTCGACCTCCAGGTGGTGGACGAGGATCTCGATCGGCAGGATCTCCCGAGCGCCGCCGTCGACGTAGTGCTCGTCGCCGAGGCGGACCGGTGGGAAGGCGAGCGGGATGGATGCCGACGCGAGCACACCAGCGGTGAGGGCGACATCGGGAAGTTCGGTCGGCCGGTCCTCACGGTCGTGGATGGCGCCGGTCCCGGTGATGTAGCGGAGCTCGCCCGACTCCAGGCTCACGGCGCCGACCCGCAGGTCGATTCCCGAGGCCGCGACCAGGTCGGGGTCGAGCTCGCGCACGAGCAGGTCGGCGACCGGGCCGAGCGAGAGCAGGGACTGCGCGGTCAGCGCCTCCCGGACGGCGTCGAGGGCGCCATCGGTCTCCGGTGGCCGGCGGACGAGGCTGCCGACGACGCGCACGGCCATGCGGACGGCGTTCGTGCCGCTGGTGCCGTCGCCCAGGTACCCGCGCCAGGTGGACGCCCACGACGCCGATGCCTGGAGCCGGGTCAGCCAGGGCTCGGGCTCCCACATGTCGTCGGTGGTGCGCAGGGACCGCCACAGGCGCTCGACCTCGTCGATGGCTCGAGTCCCGTCGGGCCGGTCGCCCTCCGCCAGCTTGGCGGCGTTGAGGCCGCCGGCGGAGTTGCCGGCCACGGCGATGGGGGCGACGGCGGCGTGGTCGTACAGGAACCGCAGGACCCCGGCCTCGAAGCTGCCGAGCGACCCGCCACCGCTGATGGCCAGCCCGGTGCGGCGTCCGCCGAGGTCCGCCCGGAGGCGCTCGAGCGCGTCGAGGGTGTGGTCGTTCCACGTCGCCTCCAGGTCCGTGGGAGACGGCGCGGCGGAGGGCACCGTCAGCGCGGGACCGCGGAGGTAGCCCTCGGCTCGCTCGATGGCGAGCTCGCGTGGAGTCCGGAGGTCTTCGTCGGGCTCGACCTCCTCGCCCGGGCTCGCCTCGGCTCCAGCTGGCTCGGCGAGGGTCGCCTCCGCCGAACCATCCGCAACGGCGGCCTCCTCGCCGCCGCCCGCACTGGCGTCGGCGGTACTGGCGTCGGCCGGGCCCGCACTGCGGCGACTGATCCTCCATCCCTTTCGGGGGGCCTCCGCTCCTTGGCCGTTGTTCTCGGTTGGCTCGTCCATGTCCGCTTCCCGGGACCGTCGGGCGGTCCGCACGAGTGATCTGCCGGCCCCATCATGCGTCACCCGGCGGATTCGCCGCACCCGCCGCTGTTCACGAGCGCACAAAGTTTTCCAGCCGCTACAGTCGCCGTCGCCCCTTTCACCGATCAGGAGTGCGCTGTGCCCGCTGAAACCCATGTCGAACAGGCCCCGATGAGCCGGCAGGACGTCTTCGAGCTCGTGCGCGACCGCCTCGCCGACATCTTGGAGACCGATCCGGCCGGCATCAAGGAGGGCGACTCCTTCGCTGATGACCTCGGCGCGGACTCCCTCGCCCTGATCGAGCTCGTCGAGGAGCTCGAAGAGGAGCTGGGGGAGCGTTCCGTCGGGTTCCGCATCGAAGACGAGGACCTCGAGGATCTCAAGACCGTCCGCGATGCCGTCGACTACGTGTTCGACAAGCTCGGCGGAAGCTAGGCGTGACCTCCGAGCCGGGCGTGGACGACGCCGGCGAGGCCGAGCAGCTCCGCGCGCCGGCGTCGCCGTCTTCGGACGCGCCCCAGCACCGGACCGTGCCCCCGCCCACGTTCCACCCCATCTCGCCGACGGGCCTCGCCGCGTTCTGCGACCGCCTGGAGTACGGGTTCTCGGACCCGCAGCTGCTGGGCCAGGCGCTGACGCACCGGTCCTGGTGCGCAGAGAACTCGGGGTACCGGTCCAACGAGCGTCTCGAGTTCCTGGGCGATTCCGTGCTCGGCCTCGTGGTCACCGATGACCTCTACGCCCTGCTGCCCGATGCCGGCGAGGGGCAGCTGTCTCGGATGCGCGCCGCGGTCGTGTGCTCGGCCGCCCTCGCCGAGATGGCCACCGAGCTCGCGCTCGGCGAGGTGCTGCTGCTCGGCAAGGGGGAGCACGCCTCCGGGGGTCGCGACCGGCCCTCCATCCTCGCGGACGCCATGGAGGCGGTCATCGGCGCGGTGTACCTCGACGGAGGCCACACGCCGGCCGCGGAGCTGGTGGGCCGCCTGGTGGCCCCGCGGCTTGTGACCGCGGGCGCGCCGGACCACAAGAGCCGGCTCCACGAGCTGGCCGCCAGCGACCCGCGGCGCGAGGTGGCCTTCGAGATCACCGAGCATGGCCCGGAGCACGACAAGACCTTCCACGCACGCGTGGTGCTCGACGGGGTGCCGCTCGGCATCGGCGTCGGACGATCGAAGAAGCAGGCGGAGCAGGCCGCAGCCCAGGACACCTGGGCTCGGCTCGACCGCGAACTCGGGGGACTCCCGGCACGAGAGGAAGCAACACATGGCTGAGCAGCCGGAACTCGAGACCCTCCGACGGGATCTCGACCGCGACATCGGCGGGAAGCGGATCAAGACCGTCGAGGTGCCGGGGTCCGGTGCCATCCCGCGTCACACGAACAAGAAGCAGTTCGTCACGCTGCTCGAGGGGACGAAGGTGACGGGCATCGTCCGGCGCGACCTCCTGCTCGTGGCCAAGCTCGATTCGGGCGACGCGCTGGTGGTGAACATCCAAAGCGGTGGCCAGCTGCGCCGCCAGGCGGCCAAGGAAGCCGTCGACAAGCGCACCAAGGTGGTCATCACCTTCACCCAGGGCGGCCAGCTGCGGGCCATCGACGACACCGGCAACCTCGAGCTCTTCGTGGTGCCGTTCGACCAGCTCACCGAGGCCGTGCCCGAGCTGGCCGACCTCGGCGTCGACATCCTCGACGAGCCCGTCTCGTGGACGGTCTTCGGCGAGCGCATGCTGCGCCACCGCGACGTGAAGCTGCGGCCCTTGCTGCTCAACCGCTCGGTCATCGCCGGCATCGGCCCCGTGTACGCCGATGAGATCCTCCACCAGTCAGGCCTGCGCCCCGACCGCGAGGTCTCGTCGCTGTCGACCCAGGAGATCCGTCGCTTCTACCGGGCGGTCGTCGAGACCCTGCACGAGGCCGCCAAGCACCGCGGCGTGACCACGTCCGACGGCCAGTACTCGGACCTGGCCGGCAAGCCCGGGGGCTGGACGAACGAGCTCCAGGTGTTCGAGCGCGACGGCAAGGCCTGCCGCCGGTGCCGGGGCGTGGTCTCCAAGGTGCGCCTGGGTGGCAAGACCGTCTACCTGTGCGAGGACTGCCAGGTCTGATCCGGTCCGAGATCTGGGCGCCGTTGGCCCGTGACCAGGGCCGACGCTGACGCATGGGCCATCTGGCCCATATCACGCTGTGTGACGTGCGTGTTCGTCGACACGGACCGTCACGGATTCTCGGGCTGAAACTCACGCTCCGAGCCGAAAGATGAGCTATGGTCACGGACCGTGGCTAACAGTAGGCAGGGGAGCGGTCCCGAGGGGCCGATGGCGGGCGGCGCGACCGAGCCCATCACGTTGACCGATCCCGACGGCGCGGTGACGCGCGTCGCGCCGTGGTCGTCGTGGACCCGCGAGCAGGTGCGAGCACCGGGCGGCGAGCCTGCGCTGGTCACCCGCCTCGACCAGGGACAGCTGTGGTTCTCTGCCGGTCGCCGACGCAGCCCCTGGCGCCACGAGGTCCACGTGGGCCCGGCGGTCGTGTCCACGCCGCGCGGCCGGTTCCAGGCGGTCGCCGAACCCGACGGCGGCGCGACGATCGCCTGCCTCGCCGGTCGCACCCGGGTGGTGGCCGGCCTGCGCGAGCCGGTGCTGCTCGGACCCGACCAGAGCGCGGCCGTGTCCAGCGACGGCCGCACGCTCGTTGTGATGGACCGCACCTCCGGGGCCGAGATCACCGACCCGGAGGTCATCGACCTGACCGCGGGCGATGAGCTCGAAGGGCTCGAGGAGGCTGAGGTCGCCGAGCTCGCCGCCGTTGGTGCAGTCGAGGGACCGGCGGTCCGACGCGGGCCCGTCGCCCCCATGCCCGGCTTCGACGAGCGCCCGCCCGAGCCGGCGTCGGCGCCCGAGCCGCTTCCGGAGCACGACGCCGATGGCGACCGACCGGCCCGGCTGGGCTGGATCCCCGAGCTGGTGGCGGTGCTGGCACTCGTCGGGCTGCTCGTCGCCGGGGTGTGGGTGTTCAGCCGCGGCGGTGACGGCGGGTCGACCGACCTCGCGACCGAGCCGGTCGCCACGCTGCCGATCGCCACAGCCCCGACCTCGGTCACGACCGCTGCACCGGTCACGACCGAGGCGCCGACCACCACCGAGACGCCCACCACCGCGGTCTCCACCACCCAGACCTCGCGTCCGCCGGCTGCGACCGGTGCGACCGCCATCGGCGAGCTCCAGGGGTGCCGCCGCGGTGAAGGGGGCGTGGTGGCGACCGTGTCGGTGTCGCACCGCTCCGGTCCGCCGAGCACCTTCGGTGTGTCGGCCGTCCTGGTCGATCCCAGCGGTGCCGAGTTCGCCCGCGGCTCCGCCCGAACGGAGATGATCGAGCCCGGTGGCGCCGGCTCCGTCGACGTGCTCGTGCCCGTCGAGGGCGCGGTGCAGGGATCCTGTGAGCTGCTCGAGGTCACGTCGGCCTGAGGCCGGGCCCGCTCGATCAGCAGTTGGTGTCGTTGACCCGCAGGTCCGGCATCATCGTCTTGCAGAAGCGGGCGCCCACGAA
>CAZCVS010000279.1:0-4914 GCA_964501845.1 uncultured Iamiaceae bacterium | reverse complement strand
ACCTGGTGCTCGGCCATGACCTCGAGCAGCGCGGACTGGACCTTGGCGGGGGCCCGGTTGATCTCGTCGGCCAGCACGAAGTTGGCGAACACCGGCCCGAGCTCCACGTCGAAGGACTCCGACCCGGCGCGGTAGATCCGGGTGCCCATCACATCGGCGGGGAGCAGGTCCGGGGTGAACTGGATGCGGGTGAACGAGCCGCCGACGACTCGGGCGATGGTCTCCGCGGCGAGCGTCTTGGCCAGGCCGGGAACGCCCTCGAGCAGCGCGTGGCCACGTGACAGCAGGCAGATCAGCAGGCGCTCGACGGTGCGGTCCTGTCCGACGATGACCTTCTTGACCTCGAACAGGGTCTGCTCGAGGCGCTCGGCAGCCAGCGCCGGGTTCTGGGCGCCCATCGGCTGATCGGTCATGGAGGTGCTCCTCTGCAGGGTGGCTCGGCGACCCAGAGAAGCAGGCCCCGACGAAGGACAGCGTAAAGCCCCGTCGGTTCGTTTCGCCCCGCACCGAAGGGGAACCGCGGCCGAACGCGTGGTTTCGGCGAGGTTTCCTTCCGGCCCGGTACGTTTCCGCCCGTGCGCATCCTGGTGGTGGAAGACGAGAGCGAGCTGGCCGAAGCCATTGCGACGGGCCTGCGACGGGAGGGCTACGCGGTCGATGTGGCCAACGACGTGTCGGGCGCGGTCGACCGCCTCGTGGTCTCCGCGTACGACCTGGTGACCCTCGACCTCAACCTGCCCGACGGTGACGGCCTCGAGCTGGCCCGCCGGGTGCGGGAGGACCCGGCCTTCGCCCCGCTCGATGACGAGACGGCGCCGCGCATCTTGATGCTGACCGCTCGTGACGGGGTGGGGGAGCGGGTGATCGGCCTCGACCAAGGTGCCGACGACTACCTCGTGAAGCCGTTCGCGTTCGCCGAGCTGTCCGCTCGGGTGCGCAGCCTGCTGCGCCGCGACGCGGGGCGCTCGGGGGCGACGCTGACCGTCGGCGAGCTGCAGCTCGACGCCGCCCGGTTCGAGGCCTCGCGGCGCGGCCGCCTCCTCGACCTCACCGCCAAGGAGTTCGCCCTTCTGCGGTACTTCATGACCCACAGCGGCGAGGTGCTGAGCCAGGAGCGCCTGCTCGAGCACGTCTGGGACGAGAACGCCGACCCCCTGACCAACACCGTCCGGGTCACGGTGGGCACGCTGCGCCGCAAGCTCACCCGTGACGACGACGCCGAGGCGCCCATCGAGACCGTGATCGGGGCCGGCTACCGGCTGCGACCCGACCTGCTGGCGCCGGCCGCGGCGGACGATGCCTGACCTCGACCCGGCGATGCCGAGCCCGAGTGCCGTGGGCCAGGTGCCGAACCCGGCCGCGGCGCGCCCCGGGGACCGCACCCCCGACCGGGCCGACGACGTCGATCCCGCCGACGAGATGCCGCTCTCGCGCCCGGCCCGCGGCGCGCTCAAGCTGGCGGAGTGGCTGCCGGACTGGGTCGGCTCCATCCGGTTCCGTCTCACGGCGATCTACTCGCTGCTGCTGTTCGGCGTGGCCGCGTTCATGCTCGCCGGGATGTACGGCTTCCTCGCCAGCCGCCTGCAGCAGGAGGACGTGTACCGGACCTACCAGGTCACGACCGTCCAAGAGGTGCCCGGCGGCGTCGTGCTCACGCCGACCGAGATCCGGGCCAGTTACCGGACGGTCGAGGCCCTCGCCAACGAGCGGGCCCTCTCGCTGCTGCGCGGCTACTCGCTGTGCGCCCTCGTCGTCATGTTCTTCGTCAGCCTGATCGTCGGGTGGATGGTCGCGGGCCGGGTGCTCGCCCCCATCGGCCGCATCACCGGGGTGGCGCGGGAGATCCAGGCGACCGACCTCTCGCGCCGCATCGCCCTGCGCGGGCCGCCCGACGAGCTCAAGGAGCTCGCAGACACGTTCGACGCCATGTTGACTCGCCTCGACGACGCCTTCGCCGGCCAGCAGCGGTTCATCCAGGAGGCGTCCCACGAGCTGCGCAACCCCCTGGCCGTCATCCGCACCAACCTCGACGTCGCCCTGTCGGACCCCGACGCCGACCCGGTCGAGCTGCGGCGCGTCGCCGAGCTGGTCGGCGCGTCGGCGATGCGCATGTCCCGCCTGGTCGACGACCTGCTGGTCTACGCCCGCCTCGGCGCGCCGGCGCGGGAGGAGGTGCCCGTCGAGCTCGGAGACCTCGTGGTCGACGCCGTCGATGAGTTCCAGGCCATCGCCGCCTCCCGCACGATCACGCTCATCACCGAGCTGGCGCCATCGGCGGTGGTCGACGGCGATGCGCTCGCCCTGCGCCAAGCCGTCGCCAACCTGCTCCACAACGCCGTGCGGCTCGCGCCCGAGGGCAGCCGCATCTGGCTGGCGACCGGGACCGAGGGCCAGGCGGCCTGGGTGACGGTCACCGACGAGGGCCCCGGGATCGCGGAGGAGGACCGGTCCAAGGTGTTCCAGCGGTTCTGGCGAGGCGACCAGAAGGCGGCGCGCGCCGAGGGGCGCAGCGGGCTGGGCCTGGCGATCGTCGCCCAGATCGTCACCGATCACGGCGGCAGCGCCACGGTGGCGGCGGCGCCGACCGGCGGGTCGATCTTCACGCTGTGGCTCCCACTGACCGGCACCCGGGCCGGTGCTGATCCCGCTGCCGCGCACGGCCACGACGAGGGCGCGGGCTCTCAGCAACCTGCCAGCTGACGCTTACCGGGCCTTTCGGGTCCGCTCCGTAGGTTCCGTCGGCGAAAGGCAGGTCCGATGTCCCCTGAGCCCACCCCCCGACCGCAACGCCCCTGGGCGCCGTCCGCTGCGCCGGGCGCCCCCGCGCCCGGAGCCACCTACCCGCCGCACGCCGCCACGCAGCCGGTCGCGGCCTACGGGCCGCCCACCTACGCGCCGCGCACCGCCTACCCCAGCGCCGGTTCTCCGCCGGTGTCCGGCGGTGGCCAGCCGCCGACGTGGCCGCCCGCGGGATCGTCGCCGTTCACCCCTCCCGCCGCCCAGCCGGCCTCCAACCGCAAGCAGCGCCGGGAGAAGCAGGGCGGTCGCGGTGGCAGCCTGGTCGCCGTCGCCGCGGTGTCCGCCCTCCTCGCCGGCGCGGCGGGAGGCGCCGCCGGTGCGCTCGTGGTCCAGCGCGACGACCCTGCCGTGAGCGCCGCCGCCGTGGAGACGACCCCCGTCTCCACCGAGGCACCCCCGGTCTCGGGAAGCTCGTCGGAGCCGGCGGCGGCCGTCGCCACCGCGCTCGGACCGGCTGTGGTGCAGATCGAGACGGGTCAGGGGCTCGGCTCCGGGTTCATCTACGACCAGCGCGGGCTGATCCTGACCGCGCACCACGTGGTCGACGGCGCCCGGTCGGTCGACATCCGCATGGCGGACGGTACGCGGGTCACCGGCGCAGTGGTCGGGGAGGACCCGTCGACCGACGTCGCCGTCGTGAAGATCGAGCCCACCGAAGACATGGCGGTCGCCACCTTGGCGACCGGTGTGACGGTGAAGGTCGGTCAGACCGCCATCGCCATCGGCAGCCCGTTCGGCCTCGACCAGACCGTCACCGCCGGCATCGTCAGCGCGGTCGGCCGTTCGGCCGAGACGCCCGGCGGCGTGATCCCCGCCATCCAGACCGATGCCCCGATCAACTCCGGCAACTCGGGTGGTGCCCTTGCCGACCGCAGCGGCCGCGTCATCGGCATCAACGACTCGATCGCCACGGGCGGGGGCAACTCGACTGGCAACCTCGGCATCGGCTTCGCCATCCCGATCGACATCGCCAAGTCGGTCGCCGACCGGATCGTCGCCGGTCAGCCCACCGAGGCCGGGTTCCTCGGCGTCGAGGGTGCGGACGCCACCGGCAGCCGCACCGGCGCCGCCATCACCTCGGTGTCCGCAGGTTCGCCAGCCGCCAAGGCGGGGCTCACCGAGGCTGACATCGTGGTCGCCGTCGACGGCAAGCCGGTCTCCTCGATGATCGACCTCGCCGCCAAGGTCCGCACCCACCAGCCCGGCGAGACCGTCGAGCTGACCGTGTCGACCAACGGCGCTCAGCGCGTGGTCGAGGTCACCTTGGAGCGCGCGCCGGCCAACTGATCGTCGTTCCGACCGACCGCTGACGACCCCGGCTCCGAGAGGGGCCGGGGTCCACCGGTAGGCTCCCAGCCGTCATGGAGCCCGTCATCCTCATCCTCATCGCCCTGGTCCTCGTGATCGGGGCCGCCAGCCTCCTCGTCACCACGCGCAAGCGTCGCGAGAAGGTGGAGCTCGAAGCCGTCCGCCAGTCCACGCTGGCCCCCGGCGCGCCCACGGTGCCGCCCGAGGTCAAGGACCGCATCGCCAAGCAGGACGCCGAGGCGCCGCGAGGGCCGGCGGCGCCCGTCGAAGCGGCGCCACCCGTCGCCCCGCCCGTGGTCGACGCTCCGCCGAAGCGGCCCACGTTCCGGGACCGGCTGTCGAAGGCCCGAGCCACGTTCGCCGGCTTCCTCGGCCGCTCTGCCATCGACGCCGAGACCTGGGACGAGCTGGAGGAGGCGCTGATCCGCGCCGATGTCGGCGTCGGCCCCGCCACCGCGCTCATCGAGTCGCTCAAGAGCCGGGTCACCGCCGATGGGCTCGAGACCGGCGATCAGCTCGTCGAGGTGCTCAAAGCGGAGATGAAGCTCCGTCTCGCCGGCACCGACCGCACCCTGAGGCTCGACGAGGGCAAGACCAACGTGTGGTTGTTCGTCGGCGTCAACGGGGTGGGCAAGACCACCACCATCGGCAAGCTCGGCAAGCGCCAGACCGAAGCCGGGCACACGGTGGTCATGGCCGCGGGTGACACCTTCCGCGCCGCGGCCGCCGAACAGCTCGGGACCTGGGCCGACCGCTCCGGCGCCCAACTCGTGCGGGGGGCTGAGGGCGGCGATCCCTCGGCCATCA
>CAZCVS010000278.1:0-4926 GCA_964501845.1 uncultured Iamiaceae bacterium | reverse complement strand
AGCACGAACACGACCGTCGAGAGGGTCTCGACCGTCACCTGGGTGAGGGCCAGGTCCGGGGCACCCGACAACATGAACAGCGCGGCCATCGCGTACCCGGTGACGCCCAGGAAGACGGCGGCGGAGAACCGCTCCCGGATGATCGCGGCGCCCATCGCCCCGGTCAGGAGCACGGCCACGACGAGGGCCTCCCGGCCGGTGCCCAGGGGCGGCCAGCCCGGCCACTCCCAGTCCGTGAGCAGCGCCGTCGCCGGCAGGACCGCGGCGGTGAGGATGATCACCCCGGCATACACCGGGAGCGAGCCGTTCTGGACCACCCGCGTCACCCGTGATGCGGTGGTGCCGAGGCCGCGCAGCACCGCCACGTAGACATCGGCGCCGCTCGGCACCTTGGCCCCCACGGCCAGCACCGGTTGCACCCAGCGGTCTGCGGCGAACAGGAGGGCGCCGCCGGCGAGCGTCACCGCCGACAGCAGGAGGGGGAGGTTGAAGCCGTGCCAGAGGGCGAGGTGGACCGCCGAGGGCGTGCGGTACCCCGACAGGGACGCGGTGGCGAGGGGATCGAGGAGCCAGGGAGCAACGCCCAGGACCACGCTGACCACGGCGAGCAGCGCGGGCGGTGCCAGCAGCGCCCACGACGGCGGCTGCGGAACCGGCGGGACATCGGCCGCATCGGCCGCATCGGCCCTCGCGGCCTCCTGGGCCGGGTGCACGAACGCCCCCCAGTAGAACCGTGCCGCGTAGGCGACGGTGAGCATGGATCCTCCGACGACGACCGCCAGCACCAGCGCCGAGCCGCCGAACCCGCCGTCGGACAGGGACTCGTAGGCGAGCTCCTTGGCGATGAAGCCGGCGCCGAGGGGCACCCCGGCCATCGACACCAAGGCCAGCAGAGCGGTCACCCGCACCCACCCCCAGCCGGCCTGGAGCGGAGGGATCTTGCGCATGTCCCGCGTGCCGGTCTGGTGGTCGATGATGGCGACGACCATGAACAGGGCGGCCTTGAACACGGCATGGACGACCAGCAGGTCCCAGCCGGCGGTCGAGGTCTCCGGCGTGGCCGCCCCGAACAGGATCATCAGCAGCCCGAGCTGGCTGACCGTCCCGAAGGCCAGGAGCAGCTTCAGATCGTGCTGCCGGAGGGCCCGGAGACCTCCGAACACCAACGTGCAGCAGCCGGCGGTGAGCGTCATCGGCCGCCAGACGGAGACGTTGGCGAACGCCGGGGCGAGGCGCCCGACCAGGAACACGCCCGCGGTGACCATCGTGGCCGAGTGCAGGTACGCGCTCACCGGCGTCGGCGCGGCCATCGCTCCCGGCAGCCAGGCGTGGAACGGGTACTGGGCGGACTTCGTGAGCGCACCGACGATCACGAGCGCGATCGCAACGGTGACCGCGGTTCCCGACGGCGGGGCCGCGAGGAGCTCGCCGATGCGGTAGGTGCCCGCCTCACGAGCCAGCAGGACGAAGCCCCCGAGCATCGCCAGGCCGCCTGCGCTCGTCACCAGCAGGGCGTGCAGCGCGGCGGCTCGGGCCCGCGGTTCCGTGTGGCGGTTGCCGATGAGCAGGAACGAGGTGATGGAGGTCAGCTCCCAGCAGACGTAGAGGAAGAGCAGGTTGTCGGCTTGGACGAGGCCGAGCATCGATCCGGCGAAGAGCGTGAGCAGGCCGGCCAGCCGCCCCAGGTCGGGCGCATCGGGGGCGAAGTAGCTCCGGGCGTACACGAACACGAGCACACCGATGGCGGCGATGATCAACGTCATCGTGGCCGCGAGGCCGTCGAGCCTCAGGTCGATCGACAGCCCCAGCTGCCGCACCCACGTCACGTGTGCGGTGATCGGATCTCCGTCGGTGACGGCTCCCAGCTGGGCCGCGACCCAGGCGGTGGCCGCGATCGCGGGCAGGGCGCCGACGATGAACGCGCCGCGGCCCAGACGCGCCCCGAACGCGATGAGGGAGAGGCCGAAGACGGCGAAGGAGACGAGCAGGAAGACCATGGGAGGTGACAGTCTCGCCGATCAGCCGGTGCCGAGGTCGCGGTGGCGCATTCCGGAGGTGCCCGCGGCGACGAGGAGGCACGCGATGGCGAACAGACCGAGGACGGGCACCAGGGCCGCCGGTTCGACGGGAACGGCCGGCAGGTGGCTGAACGGTGACAGGCCGAGCACCGCCTCGGGAAGCCCGAACAGCTCGCCGAGCTGGCCCAGGACGAGACAGCCGACGTAGGCGACCCACGCGACGGCTCGCGCCGCGGTGGGCACGAAGCCGACGGCGGCCACGGCGATGCCCCCGAGCGTCAGTGCCGCGGGAGCCTGGAGCAGGCCGGCCCAGCTGTACCGGCCGACCTGTTCGGCGACCCCGGCCCCGGTGAGCCCGTAGGCGAGGCCCGTGGCCGCCCCGTAGAGGACGAGGAGGCCGACGGTTCCGGCGCCCACGACGATGACGTGGGACAGCAGGTAGCGGGTGCGGCTCACGCCCGCGACGACGATCGCTTCGAGCGTGCCGGCAGTCTCTTCGTGCCGGATCCGCAGGATCGCCTGCACGGTGGCGGCCGCGACGGCCAGCCCGCCCATGGCGATCGTCGCCGCCAGGTACACGTCGATCAGCGCGCCGCTGCCTCCGAAGCCCTCGAGGAGCTCGCGAGTGGTGGCGCTGGACCCGACGAGGTCGTCGAGCTCGGGTGCCATCGCGCCGTAGGCCACGCCGGCGACCGCCATGGCCGCGGCCCACCCGAAGAGCATGTTGCGCTGGAGCCGCCAGGCCAGGCCCACCGGGCTGAGCAGGCCGGGCGCGGCCCTGGGGGGTCCGGAGCGGACCGCCAGCATCCCGGCGCCGATGTCACGGTGCGCCAGCAGCAGGTAGGCCACCGCGGTGAGCACGGCCGCGAGGGCAACCGGCAGGAGGAGGACGACCCAGAGGTCCTGGTCGTAGGGCCGCACCTGCTGGCCCCAGCCGATCGGTGACAGCCACGAGGGCCACCGGCTGATCACGCGCATGTGGGCGAGGTCGGCGTGGCTGAACATGTCGCCGATGCCTCGCAGGGCGAACGCCACCGCGATCGCCGCTCCGGCCAGCGCGTTGGCGGCTCGCGCGGTGCTGGCGACCTGGGCGGCGACCGCAGCGATCGTGGCGAAGGCGATGCCGACCAGCGCGAGGGCGGCGCCGACGAGGAGGGAGCCGGCGGCCGGGAACCCGACGGCGATCAACAGGAGGGCGTTGAGCACTCCGACCGCAAGGTCGGCGAGGGCCACGGTGGCCAGCGCGGCCGTGAGCGGGGCGTTGCGGCCCACCACGGCGGCGCCGATGAGCTCGGCTCGCCCGGTCTCCTCGTTCTGGCGGGTGTGGCGGACCGTCGCGAAGGTGCTCATCAGCGCGGTGGCCACCAGCATGACCAGCATCGTCTGGGTCATGGTGGCGGCGGCCAGGCTGGTGCCCGACACGATCCCGTTGAACATGAGCGCCACACCGCTCACCGCCATGCCGGTGAGCAGTTCGGTGCGGTCGCGCTCATCGGAGTACAGCGCGAACATGCTCCACACGCTGACCAGGTGCAGCGCCGTGAGCGACAGGATCCACACCGGCAGCTGCACGCGGTCGCGCCGCAGGGCGAGCGCCACGAGCGGGCGGGTTCCGGTGAAGGTGCTCACCGGGGCTCGGCCCCGTGGCCGTCGGCCTGCTCCGCCGGGTCGGTCCCGTAGTGGCGCAGGAACAGCTCCTCGAGGGTCGGCGGCGTGCTGGTGAGCGCCAGGACCCCCGCCTCGGCGAGGCGCCGGTGGACGGGTTCGAGCGCCGCGGTGTCCACATCGAAGTGGGCGGTGCCGTCGTGGTTGACCACCACGTTGTGCACCCCCGGCACGGCGGCGAGGTCGTCGACGGGCCGGGTGGTCTTGACCGTCACCGCCGTGCGGGTGAGGTGGCGCAGGTCCACGAGGCTGCCCGACTCGACCGTGCGGCCGTCGCGGATGATCGTCACCCGGTCGCACAGCGCTTCCACCTCGGCGAGGGTGTGGCTCGACAGCAGCACCGTGGCGCCCTCGGCGCTTCGCTCTCGGGTCAGCTCCTGGAACTCGGCGCCCATCAGGGGGTCGAGGCCGGCGCTCGGCTCGTCGAGCAGGTACAGCTCGACGTCGGAGGCGAATCCGGCGATGAGCGCCACCTTCTGGCGGTTGCCCTTGGAGTAGCTGGAGCAGCGCTTGGTCGGATCGAGGTGGAAGCGCTCGATCAGTTCGTCCCGGCGCGTGCGGTCGAGCCCACCGCGCAGGCTGGCGAACAGGTCGATGGCCTCGCCACCGGAGAGGTTGGGCCACAGGGCCACATCGCCCGGCACGTAGGCCAGCCGCCGGTGCAGCGAGACGGCGTCCCTCCAGGGGTCACCGCCGAGGAGCCGGGTCCGTCCCTCATCCGCCCGCAGCAGGCCGAGCAGCACCCGGATCGTGGTGGACTTGCCCGCGCCGTTCGGCCCGAGGAAGCCGTGCACCGCCCCGGTCTCAACGGTGAGGCCGAGACCGTCGAGCGCCCTCGTGGGCCCGAAGGTCTTGACCAGCCCTTCGACCGAGATCGCATCTGTCATGGGTCCAGTCTGGCCGCCGCAGGTCACCGGCGGATCGGGTGAGCGGTCGGTCACCCCTCGTCGGGTGGGTTCGGGTGGTCGAGCACGCTGGTGACGGCCTCGTCGACGCTGGCGTAGACGTGCTCGACGAGGGTGGCGGCGCCCGCGGTCTCGAGCAGGTCGCGGACCTGGCCGATGTCGCGGGCGATGGCGAGGTGGATGCCTCGCGCGGTGAGCTCGTCTCGGAGCTCGACGAGCATCGAGACCGCGGTGACGTCGATGGAAGGCACGCTCTCGCCGTCGATCACCACCGCACGGGTGGCGTCGGTGAGGTGGTTGCGGATGGCGGTGTGGACGTTGTCGGCGTTGCCGTAGAA
>CAZCVS010000277.1:0-4990 GCA_964501845.1 uncultured Iamiaceae bacterium | reverse complement strand
GACAGGTCGATGCCCTTGCGGGCCGAGAGGGCCTGGCGGAGGAAGTTGAGGACGGACACGCCGGGGATGGTCTGGGGGTACTGGAACGCCAAGAACAGCCCGCTCTTGCCCCGGTCGTCGGCGCCCCACTCGGTGATGTCGTCGCCCTTGAACCGGATCCGGCCGCTGGTGACCTCGTACTCGGGGCTGCCGAGCAGGGCGCTGGCCAGGGTGGACTTGCCCGAGCCGTTGGGCCCCATGAGGGCGTGGATCTCACCCGCACAGATGGTGAGGCTGACTCCTCGCAGGATCTCGTTGCCGTCTGCGCTGACGTGCAGGTCGTCGATCTCGAACAGCGGGGCCTCTGACATGGCCGCCAGTGTATTAGTCCTACGGCGATAGTGGTAATGCCGGAACGAGAAAATCCCGACCGCCGGGGCGCTCCGGAGAAGAACCCGGGTGGACGGGACCAAACCGGCCCGCCACGCTGTTGAGTGGTGTGTCCGAGACGTCCACCCGACGTCCGCCGAGGTGCCCAGGAGATACCCCATGCTGTTCAGCCGGAGCAAGCCCGACAGGGTCACCGCCGAGACCGCCCTGCCTGGTCGCGACGAGCCCACGTTCGCCATCAGCGGGATCCACGCCGTCAACGGCAACGCCATCGTCCCGCCCTGGCCCGAGGGCCACGAGGTCGCCGTCTTCGCCATGGGCTGCTTCTGGGGTGCCGAGCGCATCTTCTGGCGGCTCCCCGGCGTGATCGCCACCGCGGTCGGCTACGCGGGCGGCTTCACCAAGAACCCGACCTACAACGAGACCTGCACCGGGCGCACCGGCCACACCGAAGCCGTCTTGGTGGTCTACGACCCGGGGCAGATCTCGTACCGCGAGCTCCTCGAGGTGTTCTTCACCGAGCACGACCCCACGCAGGTCGACGGGCAGGGCAACGACCACGGCACCCAGTACCGGTCCGCGGTCTACGTGACCACCGACGAGCAGCTGGCCGAAGCTACGTCCGCGTTCGAGGTGTTCGGCAAGGTGCTCGCCGACGCCGGCAAGCGCCCCATCGCCACCGAGCTGGCTCCCGCCGGCGAGTTCTTCTACGCCGAGGAGTACCACCAGCAGTACCTGCACAAGAACCCCGGCGGCTACTGCGGCCTCCAGGGGACCGGCGTCGCCTGCCAGCTCCCCGGCCCGCTCGCCGACCTCACCAGCCAGGAGGACCCTGTGTCCGACGCAACGCCCACCGATCCGAAGCTCAAGCCCCTTCCCGAGTCCGATGACGAGTGGAAGCAGCGGCTGACCCCCGCCCAGTACCAGGTGCTGCGCCAGGCCGGCACCGAGCGGGCGTTCGCCGGCGCGTACACCGATGTGGAGGAGCCGGGTCTCTACCGCTGCATGGCGTGCGGCAACCCGCTCTACACCAGCGACACCAAGTTCCACTCCGGCAGCGGCTGGCCGTCGTTCACCGAGGCCGTCTCGCCCACCGCCATCGAGCTCATCGAGGACCACTCGCACGGGATGACCCGCACCGAGGTCCGCTGCGGCCGCTGCCACAGCCACCTCGGCCACGTCTTCCCCGACGGCCCGCGGGACAAGGGCGGCCTGCGCTACTGCATGAACAGCTGCGCCCTCGACCTCGACCAGGAGTCCGAGCCCGTCAGCTGACCGATCCGACCTGGGATCGCCGGAGCGAACCCAGGTCGGAGCCAGGCTCAGGCGCGTGCGACCCGGCGACGGCTCATGAAGACGAAGGCGCCACCGCTGACGAGGAGCAGGGTGCCCAACACGACGGGGCCCCGCGAGCTCTGTCCGGTTCGAGCGAGCGTGCTCGCGTTCGGCGCCGTGTCGGACGGGGGCGAGCTCTCGCATCCGATGCCGTTGCTCGGGTTGCCGTCGAGGCCGTAGACGTCGACGCCGATGACCTGCACGTCGGTGATCGGAGCGATGTCCTCGCAGTTGAGGGCGTCGCCCGCGACGTTGGGGAGGCACGGCGTGTAGTTCGGGTTGCAATCGTCGACGGGCGACGTCGTCGAGGGGGCCGCGGTGGTCGGGACGACGGCTTCTGTCGTCGTGCTCGTGGTGGCGCCGATCGGCAGCGACGTGGTGGTCGTGCTCGTACTCGTCGTCGTGCTCGTGCTCGTGCTCGTGCTCGTGGTGGTCGTACTCGTCGTCGTGGTCGTCGTCGCAGTCACCTGGCCGGCGAAGTTCAGCACGACCGAGTTGTTCGGCCCCGCCAACCGGTTGTTGAGCTCGTCGGTTGCGAGCCCGCACCCGCCAGACGGGCTGCCTGCGGGAGCGGCGGGGAACTGCGGCACGGTGAAGGCGGAGTCGGTGATCGACAGGGTTCCTGCGGTGCGGTCGAAGGTTCCGATGAAGTCGAAGGAGAGGTCCACGAAGCAGGTCTGGGCGGACTGGTTCGTCAACTTCCCATCCGTTGCCGGGCTCTGCGTCGGGCCCGTCTGGTTGTAGACCGTGATCACGAGCCGGTTCCCAGCCGTCGCACTGACGGCGCCCGTCGCATCGTCGTACGTTCCGGCCACTGGCAGCGGAGGGGACAGCGGGAGCAGGTCCGCCGCGGCGTACAGCGTCAGGCCGAAGGGGCCGGCGAACGAATCGGTGTACGAGCGCTCGAACGCGGTGGCCCCGGTGATGGTGCCGGCGACATCGTCGATGCTGCCGGTGAAGGTCACCTCGGGATCGGTGATCGTCTGCTGGTTCGGTCCGCCCTGGTTCAAGATGATGCTTCCGGAGGTGGCCGTGGCGGTATAGGTCGAGACCTCCGCTTCGGCTGGGCCTGACAGGAGCGCCTGGGCCCCGATCAACGCCGAGGCTGCCAGCGCGGCCATGGCCGTCGTGGACCATCGCCGAGCTCGATGTGTTGCCATCTCCACTGTTCTTCCCCCCAGTTGCACGAACGTACGTCGGGGACCGTACCAGAGGCCTACCGCCCCGGCCCCGCTTTGGCGATGATGGCAACCGTGGCGGGGTCTGGTGCGGGGCAACCTGCGGATCGCTCTCGGGCGCCGGGGGAGGGCGGCGAGTGACGCGTCGATGCACCATCACACGTGGTCGCGGAGGTCTTCCTTCCACGTTCGGAAGCGGGTGTGGCGTTCGGTGGGGCCGTGGCCGGATCCGCTGCCGTCGGGGAACAGGTCGAAGGTGAACTGCGTCGAGAGGTCGTTGGCGAGGCACACCCAGTAGCGGGCGTCGGCGCCTCGCGCCGGGCCCGCTCGCCAGAGCAGCCACGGGCCGATGCGGCGGAGGTAGCGGGCGGTGCTGCCCGCGGTCGGTGCGGGCAGGTCGTCGGCCAGCGCGAGGAGCTCGGCGGGCGCCTCGCGCCATGCTGTGGCCGGGATGGAGCGGTCTCGAGTGGGCGTGTCGGGAAGGTCCGCGGTGTGGATCGGGCGGTCGTCGAGCGGCCGCAGCTCTGCCGGCGTCGGCTTCACCTCGCGTGGTTCGGTCACCGCTGGATCCTCGCACGGCGCCACCCGAGTGTCGCGCGGTGTCCTGTTCTGGGACACGGCGGCGCGGTCCATGAGATCGGGTCGTAGCCTTGTGGTCGCACGTCACAGCCAGGGGGCTCGTGTGGGCACAAGCAGCAGGTCCGAAGCGGCGCCGTCGCCCCGTCCGGAGATCGCCGCGTCCTGGGCCCGGTCGTCCCGGTCGGGCGTCGACGGCGACCGGCTCGTCCCGCCGGAGGCGCCGGGTGCCGATCCGCGGGGTCGCCTCGCCACGCTGGCTGCGCCGGTGCTCGACCGCCTCAGCGGGACCTTGGCGGAGACCCGCACGACCGTGGTCCTGACCGACGCCCACGCGGCGATCCTCGACCGGCGGGCCGGGTCCTCCCAGCTCCACGACCTGCTCGACGACCTCGGCCTGGTGCCGGGCTACTCCTACGCCGAGGACGTCGTCGGCACCAACGGCATGGGCACCGCCGCGGAGGAGCGCCGGACCGTGCAGGTGATCGGCGAGGAGCACTACAACGAGGCGCTCCGCTCGCTGACCTGCGTCGGGGTCCCGATCGAGCACCCGATCACGGGTCGCCTCGAGGGCGTGCTCGACCTGACCTGCTTCAACGAGGACGCCGGGCCCTGGATGAACCCGCTGGTCGCCGAGGCCGTCGCGGGGGTCCGGGCGCTGCTGGAGGCCCAGGCCACGGCGGGGGAGCGGGCCCTGCTGGCCGCGTTCCTCCGGGCGTCGCAGCGCGGCTCCGACGCCGTCGTGTCGCTCAACGACTCGTTCGTGCTCACCAACCCCGCGGCCGCCCGGCTGCTCGACGGCGCGGACCACGCACCGCTGTGGGAGATCGGCGCGGAAGCGGTGTCGGCCCGCAACGCGCCGGTGCGGGAGATCCGCCTGGCCGGTGGCACCACCGTTCAGGCTTCGTTCGAGGTCGTCGAGCTGGGCGACCGGGCCGTCGGTGCCGTGGTGCGCCTCACGGAGTCCGGTGCCGAGACACGCCCGAGCCGGAGCGCCACTCGGACGAAGGCCCGCCCTGCTCACGACGTGCCCGCGTCGACCACCGACCCCGCGTCGGTCACCGGTCGGCTGGTCGCCGAGGTGCGCGCCGCGGTCGATTCGGGTGAGCCCACGTTGCTGCGCGGTCCAGCTGGGTCCGGGAAGTTCACGGTCGCCCGCCTCGCGCTTGCGGCCGACGAGCCGGTGGTGTTCGACGGCGGCCGAGCGGTCGTCGACGGGCCGCGGAGGTGGTTGACCGGCGTGGAGGCGGCGCTGGCTTCGGGCCACACCGTGATCATCCGCCACCTGGACGCGCTCGCCGACGACGCATCGGCCGGTCTGGCCGCGGTGCTCGACGCGGCGCCGTCGGCGGCGCGGATCGTGGCGACGACGACGGAGGTCGCGGCCGCGACCACGGGCGATGCGGCCCAGGCGCTGGTCGACCGCTTCGGTCAGGTCGCGCGGGTCCCGAGCCTCGGGGAGCGGGCGGAGGAGCTCCCGGCGCTGGTGCGATCGATGGTCGGGCGGCTCGTGCCGACGGGCGCCCTGCGCG
>CAZCVS010000276.1:0-4999 GCA_964501845.1 uncultured Iamiaceae bacterium | reverse complement strand
CCGACACCGACATCTGGCTGTGCGATCTGGCCGTGGTCGACAACCGTCCCACCGGTGTGCTGGTCCGGCGTGACCCGTGGCCCGCCGACGCCCAGAAGGTCGGGAAGTACCGCCACCAGTACCTGTGGATGCGCCTGCGCCCGACGGGGTGGACCGTGGAGCCGCTCTGCTGGGCGGGTGGCGAGCTGTGCAACACCCAGCCCGACTATCCAGGACTGGCCGCGCAGGACCCCTCGGATCCGACGCGCGTCGTCGTGTCCACCAACGTGCACCCGGTGACCGGAGAGCCGCTGGTCTCGACCGCCGACGGCCTGGTCCACTTCGAGCTGTTCGAGGGACGCCGGGTGGGTGAGGGGCAGTGGGCCTTCACCGCGGTGACCGCGAACAGCACCGAGGACAACATGCGTCCGTCCATCGCCGCGGGCGGGCCGGACAAGGCCCTCTCGTGGATGCGGGGCAGGTACTGGTCCTGGACCGCGTTCAACACGAGGATCGTGGTGCGGCGGGCCGTCGCCACCCCGGCCCCGTCCACGACGTCAACCACGTCCACTCCGACTCCCTCGACGACCTCGCCCCCACCGACGTCCACCACCTCCACGTCGACGACATCGACCACCACGTCGACCACCACGACGACCACCGGACCGCCCGAGCTGAGCGACGACCTCAGCTGAACGGTCGTAGCCGCGCCCTCAGCGGGGCCAGGCCCGGTCGAGGATGGCGTCGAGGTCGGCTGTTGGGGGAAGCGTGCCGAAGGCCCGGCCGCCGTCGCCCGCGAGGCGGGTGGCGCAGAAGGCGTCGGCCACGGCGGTGGGCGCATGGCGGACCAGGAGCGATCCCTGCAGAGCGAGGGCAGCGCGCTCCACGATGCGACGGGCCCGGACCTCCAGGTCGGCGGTGTCCGCGAGCTCGGCATGGAGGTCCGAGACAGCCCGGTCCAGCCGGGCATCGGCTCCGGCCGCGGAACCGATCTCGGCCAGGAGCGCTTCGACCGACTCCGGGTCCCGGGCGGCGGCTCGCAGGACGTCGAGGCAGATCACGTTGCCGGACCCCTCCCAGATGCCGTTGAGGGGGGACTCCCGGAACAGCCGGGCCATCGGGGCCTCCTCCACGTAGCCGGCACCTCCCAGGCACTCGAGCGCCTCGTGGGCGAACACGGGCGCCCGCTTGCACACCCAGTACTTGCCGATGGCGGTGGCGATGCGGGTGAAGGCGCCTTCGCCCCGGTCGTAGCCCCCGGCCAGGCGGGTCATGAGGATGGTTGCGGCTTCCGATTCCACCGCCAGATCGGCGAGCACGTTGCGCATGAGCGGCTGGTCGATGAGTGGCTTGCCGAACGCCGACCGGTGCCGGGCGTGGTGGACGGCCTGGCTGAACCCTCCTCGCATCTGGCCGGTCACACCGATCACGCAGTCCAGCCGCGTGTGGTTCACCATGGTGAGGATGGTTGGGATGCCCCGGCCCTCCTCGCCGACGAGGCGGGCGAGGGCGCCGTCCATCTCGATCTCGCTGCTGGCGTTGGACTTGTTGCCCAGCTTGTCCTTGAGCCGCTGGATGCCGATGGCGTTGCGGGTGCCGTCGGGCAGCCAGCGGGGCATGGCGAAGCACGACAGCCCGGCGTCGGTGTACGCCAGCGTGAGGAACAGGTCGCTCATCGGCGCCGAGCAGAACCACTTGTGGCCGGTGAGGGCGTACTCCTCACCCGGGCCGGTGGCCGACGTGGTGGCGATGGCCCGCGTGGTGTTGGCCCGCACGTCCGAGCCGCCCTGCTTCTCGGTCATGGCCATGCCGGCGATGGCACCGGACTTGGCGCCCGGCGCGGGGACCGGCGCGGGGTCGTAGGTGGTAGATGTCAGGAGCGGCTCCCACACCTCGCT
This sequence comes from uncultured Iamiaceae bacterium, assembly GCA_964501845.1. Classification (GTDB taxonomy): domain Bacteria; phylum Actinomycetota; class Acidimicrobiia; order Acidimicrobiales; family Iamiaceae; genus Aquihabitans. The sequence goes on along the minus strand of CAZCVS010000276.1, from coordinate 3,122 downwards.
GAGCGAGGGCTCTGCCCGCAGCGCCGGGACGATGGAGTAGGTCATCGAGATCGGGCAGCCGTGCCCGGCTTCGACCTGGGTCCACACCGCGAACTTGGCGGCCCGCCCGACGTGGGCACCGGGGCGCTCATCGGTCCAGGGCGCGCCGGCGAGGCCCTCGGCCACGGCCGCGGTCATGAGGTCGTGGTACGCCGGGTGGTACTCGACCTCGTCGATGCGATGGCCGAACCGGTCGAACGGGTGCAGCGCCGGCGGGAACCGGTTGGCCAGCTCGCCCTGGCGGATCCAGGCCGGGTCACCGGCTCGTCGGCCGACCCGGTGCAGGTCGTCCAGGTGAGCATCGCCGCCCTCGCGCTCGACGCCCTCGATCAGCGCCACGTCGAGCCCGGCGGCATCGTGGCCCTCGAGCGGCACCGACTGGTTGAACACCTCGTGCGTACCCATGGACCCGTTCTACCGCGGCCGACTCAGGATCGTGATCAGCAGTCCGTCAGCGCTTCCATCGCCCGGCAGATCTCGTGCGACTGATCGGGGGAGAGGCATCCGAGTCGCGAGGTGAAGGAGCTGCGAGGCATCGGCTGGAGGTTGTCGAACGAGGCGACGCAACGCTCGGGCAGCCCCTGCTCCGGACCGAGCGAGATCTCCGTTGGAATGCCGCGGGCCGACCGGGTGATGGGCGCCACGACGACCCGGGCCAGGACCGGGATGGCGGCCGACCGGGTGAGGACGAGGACCGGCCGCCGCTGCTCCTCGTCCTCGGCCCACCAGATCTCTCCCTGGGTGGGGACTACCACGGTTCCTCGGCGATCATCGCCCGCGTCTTCTCGTCGGACCAGAGGCCGTCGTCATCGGTCTGGGGCATGCGCAGGTAGCCCTCCACGATCTGCTGGCCGATCTTGGCTCGGCGATGCTCGTCGACGAGCCGTTCGAGTGCTTGGCGCACGCCGTCGGATCTGCTCGTGATCACACCGTCTTCGACCAAGGCATCGAGTTGGGCGACCAGGTCCTCATCGAGCCGGGCGACGATCTGAGCCATGGGAGCGAGCATTGCACTGTGCATCGCGCAATGCAACCACCGGGCTCGGTCGTGCGCAAGGGTTGCGACCCTTCAGTCTCCGCTGGTGTCGTCGCCGGCCATCTGGTCGAGGGCGGTGGACAGCTTCGCCTTCTCCTCGTCGGTGAGCTTCGCCCCTCGGTGGATCAGCGTGTACTGGCTGGGCGGCATGGTGCCGTCCTCGATCTCCTCGATGGCGTCGTCGGCTTCGTTGTCCGCTGGGTCCCACTCGGAGAAGTTCATCTTGGAACGCCCGGCGTCGACGTCGCGCCGCACCAGCCAGGACATCGGGGCCACGTAGCTGTAGGCCGGCCAGTCGGTCTCGTTGCTGTGGCACGAGTAGCAGGACTGCCGGGCGATGGCCTCGGCCTCCTCGTTCGGCCACGGTGCTGCGGACGTGACCGGCGGGTTGGAGTGCTTCCACCCGTACGGCACGAGCTGGAGCACCAGGAAGACACCGACCAGCACCGCGCCCACGTGCAACAGCGTCCGTCGGCGGGAGCGGGTGCGTTCGGCCATGACTGCATCGTGCCCCCATCGGGGCCGGTCGAGTCATCGGACCTGGAGCGCGACCCCGATCGGGCCGGGCGGGTCAGCGGTTGCGGGGGAGCTGGAGGCCGCGCTCGGCGATGATGCCGCGCAGGACCTCGCTGGTGCCGCCGTAGATCGTGGTGACCTGGCAGTGGCGGTAGATGGCCTCGATCCAGCCGTCATCGATGCCCGTCGAGGCGTCGCCGTGGCGGCGGACGCCCTCGGCGCCGAGCGAGTCGATGAGCTCGTTGCCGGCGTACTGGTAGTGCTCGGTGGTGAAGAGCTTCGCCATGGTGCCCTCGACACCGGGGAGGGTGCCCTCCGACGCCATCCAGGCGGCGCGCCAGCCCAGGAGGTTGGACACCTCGTTGCCGATCGCGATGCGGGCCAGGCGCTCCTGGACGAGCGGGTCATCGATCATCCGGCCGCCGGTGGGCGACGGCGTGGCCCGGGCCCAGCCGAGGCCGTGGTCGAGCAGGCGCACCAGCTCGCCGTACCAGGCGCTGTTCCGTTCGAACACGAGGGCGGTCATCATGACGCCCCAGCCCTTGTCGACCTCGCCGACCCGGTACTTGTCGTCGACCTTGACGTCGTCGTAGTAGGTGATGTTGGTGCGCTCGCCGCCCATGGTGTGGACCGGCGTGAAGCTGATGCCGGGGTGGTCCATCGGCACGACGAACATCGTGAGGCCCTTGTGCTTGGCGACCTCGGTGTTCGTGCGGGTGAGCAGGAACACGTAGTGCGCCTCGTGGGCGAGCGTGGTGAACATCTTCTGGCCGGTGATGGTCCACTCGTCGCCGTCACGGGTGGCCTTGGTCATGACCGAGGCCACGTCGGAGCCGGCATCGGGCTCCGAGTACCCGAGGCAGCACATGGCCTTCCCGCTCAGGATCTCGGGGATGATCGTCTGCTTCTGCCACTCGGTGCCGTCGATGAGCAGCGTGTGGGCCACCAGGCTGGCGACGCCGAGGCCGTCGACGGGAGCACCGGAGAAGTACATCTCCTCCGACAGTGAGTTCATCTCGAGGGGGGAGCGGCCCTGGCCCCCGAACTCGGACGGCCAGCCGGCGGAGATCCACCCGGCATCGGCCATCTTCTTGTGGAGGCCCCAGTCGTGGATGGTGCCGGTGTGGTGGGCATCCTCGATGACCTGCTCGGTCACGTGCTCGGTGAGGAAGGTCCGGATCTCGTCGCGGAAGGACTGGACGGCCGGGTCGAGGCGGAAGTCGAAGCCGCCGTCGGACGTGTCGGCATCGGTCCGCTCCGGCTCGGCGTAGGTGCCGTGGGCGGCGGCATCGGCCTCGCCGGTGTTGGTGGGCCGGTAGGCCGAGGTCGGGATGGGCCCCGTCGTGGGATCGTCCCAGAGCCGGCCGGCGAGGCCGATCAGCTCGCGGCGCGGGTCGCCGAGCAGCAGCCGCGCCGCCTTGGCTCGGCGGAAGTACAGCTGGATGTCGTACTCCTCCATGAACCCGTAGCCGCCGTGGACGTGGAGGCTCCACGAGGCCTGGCGCTGGGCGGTGTCGCCGGCGAACCAGAA
>CAZCVS010000275.1:0-5002 GCA_964501845.1 uncultured Iamiaceae bacterium | reverse complement strand
CGACGCCGATGCCGCCTCGTCCGCCGCGCAGCGAGGCGTACTCGGCGAGCAGGTCTGCCGGCACGGGCTGCAGCGACGCCTCCCGCAGCGCGGTCTCGGCGTCGATCTCGGCCAGGACCTCGGCCTCCGCGGCCGTGTTGCGCAACTCGGCATCGGCGAGGACCGTGCGCCGCTGCTCGACCGTGGCCTGGAGCTCGATCAGGTGGGCCTCGACCGGCTCGACCTGCTCCATGATCTCGATCTCCTGGTCCTCCAGCAGGGAGATGCGGCGGCTCAGGGCGTCGATCTCCTTCTGGAGGTCCTGCAGCTCACCGGGGCTGGTGACGGAGCCTCCGTAGAGCTTGGCGTCGAAGCCGGCGCGCTTGTCCTTGAGGAGCTCGACCTCGTCGTCGACCTTCTTCTGCTGACGGGCGAGGTCGTCGCGGGTGACGGTCTCGCTGGTGAGCTGGGTCTCGGCCTCGGTGAGGGCGACGGCTGCCGCGTCGCGCTGCTCACGAGCCGGCAGCGTCTCGTGGTGGTGGTGCAACTGGTCCAACCGGGTGTCGTGCGCTTGCACCTCGAGCAGTGCGAGCAGCGCCGGGTTGTCAGTCATTCGCCAGCTCCTGGGGGCTCTCCACCGCCGAAGGTGATGGTGGGGGGAACGGTACCTGCCGGCGCGGTAGGCGTGGTACCTCCGCCACCACCGCCACCGCCACCGCCACCACCGCCACGGCGCGTGCTCCCGCCTCCACGGACCTCGTTGGGGATCTCGCCCACGGACCGGCCCCGGCGGGTGTCGTCGGGCGGGATGAAGCCCATGGTGGGCTGTCCGGCCATGAGCATCGAGTAGTAGCGGCCCCACGTGGTGGCCGGGTAGCGGCCGCCGGTGGCGCCGTCCATGCCCGCTTGCTTCAAGCTGATGCGGCCCTTGGGCGCACCCATCCAGATCGCCGTCGAGAGCTGCGGCGTGTAGCCCACGAACCACACGTCGGCGGAGTCGTTGGTGGTACCGGTCTTGCCCGCCGCCACCTGGCCGCCGTCGATCCGGGCGTTCTTGCCCGTGCCACCGGTGACGTTGGCGGCGAGGGTGGCGTTCACGAGGCGGGCGGTTTGGACGTCCATGACCCGCACCGAGTTCATCTGGTGCTGGTAGAGCACCTTGCCGTCGCGGTCCTCGATCCGGTCGATGTAGTAGGGCTCGTTGCGCATGCCGTCGTTGGCGAACGTGGCGTAGGCGGAGGCCATGTCCAAGGGCGTGATGTCGTAGGTCCCGAGGGGGACCGAGATGTAGGGCTCGATGTTGCTGCGGACGCCGAGGCGCTTGGCCATGTCGATCACCTTCTCGATGCCGACCACCTGGCCCAGCCGCAAGAAGGCGCAGTTGCTCGATGCCTGGGTCTGGCGGGTGATGGTGTTGGTCCCGCCCTTGCCGCTGACCGGATCGGTGTTCTTGGTCTTCGACTCTCGGAACACGCACGTGCTGCCGCTCACGGTGTCGGACGGAACGAAGCCGTTCTCGAAGAGCGTGGCCAGGACGAACGTCTTCATGGACGATCCGGGCTGGCGGCCGGGAAGGTGCGTCGCGATGTTGAACTGGTAGCGATCGAAGCCGGGGCCGCCCACCATGGCCCGCACCGCGCCGGTGGACGGCTCGACCGACGCCATGGCTTCGGTCCCGAACGTGGGCTGACCCGTCTTGGGGTCGTTGACGTCGAACGTGCGGTCACCCTTGTTCTTGGGCAGCGTCTCGTTGATCGCCTGGACCGCCTTGACCTGCATCACCGGGTCGAACGTGGTGAAGACGCGGATGCCCGTCTCGAACACCGTGCGGTTGCGAGCCGCGGGCGTGGCGCCGAGCCCGAAGCGCGGATCGTCGAGGAGCTGCTGCTTCACCTCCTCGACGAAGTAGTCCTCGGGCGGCGGCGGAGGGTTCGGCACCGTCGGCAGCGGGACCTGCTCGTAGACCGTCACCTCGTCGTCGGTCAGCCGGTCGGTGGCGAGCAGGCGGGTGAAGACGATCTGGCGGCGCTTTCGGGCGACGGTGGGGTTCTTGAACGGGTCGTAGTAGCTGGGGCTGCGGATCAGGGCGGCGAGCAGTGCCCCCTCGGACCAGTTCAGATCACCGATGTCCTTGTCGAAGTAGTACTCCGATGCCGCCTGCACGCCGTAGGCGCCACCGCCGAAGTACACGCTGTTGAGGTACCGCTCGAGGATCTTGTCCTTGCCGGCCTTGCAGTCGCGCTGCACCGGCTTCGGGCAGTACCGCTCGCTCATCTGCTTCTCGAGCTCGACCGCCAGGAACGCCTCGCGGATCTTGCGGCTGAGGTCCTGCTCGCTGCCGACGAGCGAGTTCTTCACCACCTGCTGGGTGATGGTCGAGCCGCCCTGGCTGGCCTCGCCCGACTCCAGGTTGGCGTCGACCGCTCGGCCGATGGAGCGGAGGTTGATGCCCTTGTGCTGGTAGAAGCTCTGGTCCTCGGCCGCCAGCACCGAGCCGACGACGGTCTCGGGGACGTCATCGAGATCGACGGCGACGCGGTTGCCCTCGGCGTTGATGAGGGTGGCCATGTTGTTGCCGTACTTGTCGAAGATGTAGGAGCGCTCGGCGAGCGGCTTGAGGCTCAGTCGCTCGTGGTCCGAGCGGTGGGCGCCCACCAGCTCCACGACCTGTGGGCCGACGACGGCCGCGGAGGCGGTGAGGACCGCCACGAACAAGATCATGACGAGCGAGAAGCGCACGATGCGAGACAGGTAGACCACGGCCCGACGATCGTACCGGCCCCAGCGTCCCGGCCGAAGGCGCCCTCGTGGCGGTAGGGTTCGCACCTCGTTCGACCTTCATTCCCGGAGGGCCTGCCCCATGCCCCACCCGCAGCGCGCGGCAGCCCTCCTGACCGCCCGGAACGGCCTGGCGACGTGAGCGAGCGGCGCGGCGCGGGCGACGACACCGGGACCGAGGAATCCGACGGCCCCGCTCACCAGCCCCTGCACGCCACCGACCGGCGCCTCGATCGGGCGTTCGCGGCGCTGACCGGCACCGCCGAGGGTACGTTCCTGCACTGCCTCCAGGGGGAGGGCGGTGCGGTGGAGATGCCGGTCGTGCTGCGCGAGCGCCTCCCCGGCGCCCGGTGGATCCCGGCGGACACCCATGCCCTGACCTACATCGACCCGAGCGACCACCTCATGGTGCACCAGGCCTGGCTGGAGGCCTGCCACGGCCCCGACCGGGTCGCGCAGGCCATGGTGCGCACCGTCCAGCCCCTGATCGCGGACGGCGAGCCCGTCGGCCCCGTCGGGCTCTACGACGTCACCCTCATCGACCTCGTCGGCACACCGGGGATCGACGCGGTGGTCGTGACCCTCACCGCCGTCTCCACGGACGACCGCGCCCGGGTCGCCACCCCGCCCCCGCGCGGCGCCTCGTCGTTCCGCGTGCGCCTGGACCTCGATGGTGTCGTCATCGGCGGCACGTCCAGTGTGTCTTCGCTCCTCGGCCGGTCGCTCGGCGACCTGTTGGGACAACCCATCGCGCCGCTGATCCACCCCGACGACCTCCCGGCGGCCAGCGGGACCTGGGACGACGTCCTCGCCAAGCCCGACCAGTCCCAGACCGTGCGGATCCGCCTGCAGCACGCCGATGGCTCATGGCACTGGTTCCACGACACCGCCTGGAACGCGCTCGGCGATCCCGATGCGCCGGGCATCCTCTCGGAGTTCCACGACATCCACGCCCTCGTGGAGGCCGAGCAGGCCCTCCACGCCAGCGAGCTCGGGTTCCGGACCCTGGCCGAGTCGCTTCCGGTGGGGGTGACCGTGCTGGACCAGGACGGGCGGGTCCACTTCGCCAACCACCGGCTGGTCACCATCTTCACCGAGGCCGGCCTCTCCGGACCGGAGTCCACCAGCCCCACCGCGGAGCCCGCCGGCCCCGGCTTCGTCACCAGCTGGACCGACCTCGTCGACCCCGACTTCGCCGCCGAGGTCGCCGACTTGGTCCGCCCCCGGGACCCCGCGGCCGACGCGCCGGTCTCGCGCCAGGTCGAGGTCACCCGGCCCGATGGCGAGACCGCGCACCTGCTGATGCAGGCGGTCACCATCTGGAACCTGGAGGGCCGCAGCGTCATCGTCAGCGTCCAGGACGTGTCCGAGGAGGTCCACACCAGCCGGGCCCACGCCCGCCTCATCCAGGTGGTCGACGAGGTCGACGACGTCGTCATCGTCTGCCGGGTCGACGACACGATCGCCTACCTCAACCAGGCGGCGCGGCGGTACCTCGGCGAGGAGGCGGTCGGCCGGTCCCTCAAGGGCCTCATGCCGGCGCCGGTGCGCGACATCACCGAGGGCACCATCGAGCCCCGCCTCGCCGACAACGTCGGGTGGAAGGGCGACCTGGAGATCGTCGACCTCGACGGGCGGGCCCACACGATGGACACCACGGTTCGGCCGGTGCTGGACCCGTCGTCGCACGAGCTCCACGTCGGCATCACGATGCGCGACGTCACCGCGGCGCGCGCCCACGAGCGCGACCTCGCCCGGCAGGCTCGCCACGACACGCTGACGGGCCTCCCCAACCGCTTCGCCCTGATGGAGCTGCTCGACGCCCAGCGCACCGACGGCGACCCCGACGATGACCTCGCCGTGTTCTTCATCGATCTCGACAACTTGAAGATCGTCAACGACAGCCTCGGGCACAGCGCTGGCGACCGGCTGCTGGTGGCGGTGGCCGAGGAGCTCCAGCACAGCGCCGACGAGGGCGACACCGTGGCCCGCTTCGGCGGCGACGAGTTCGTCGTCGTGTCCCCCGGCATCGGGCCCGGAGACGCCCTCGCCCGTGCCGGTCGCTTCCTCGACGCGGTCCAGCGTGCCGAGGTCCGCGGCGTGTCGAACCACGTGTCCGCCAGCATCGGTGTGGCCACCTCCACCCGGGGCGAGTCCGACGCTGAGCGCCTCATCCGCGACGCCGATGCGGCCATGTACGCCGCCAAGCGCGCCGGCCGGGCCCGCTGCGCCGTGTTCGACGAGC
>CAZCVS010000274.1:0-5008 GCA_964501845.1 uncultured Iamiaceae bacterium | reverse complement strand
CCAAGATCACCCAGATCTACGAGGGCACCAACGGCATCCAGGCCATGGACCTCGTGGGCCGCAAGCTGCCGATGCGCGGCGGAGGCGTCTTCAACGACCAGCTCGCCCGGATGAAGGCCACCATCGAGGAGCTCTCGGGTGCCGGCGAGGACCTCGCCGTCATCCACCGCGAGCTGGCCGCGGCGGTCGCGGCGCTCGAGGATGCCACCGGCTGGATCATGACCGAGGGCATGGCCGATCCGGTCCAGGCCCTCTCGGCCGCCTCGCCGTACCAGCGCCTCTTCGCGACCACGGCCGCGGGATGGCTCATGGCGGAGCAGGGTCTGGTCGCCAAGCGCCTGGTCGATGCCGGTTCGGCCGACGCCGATGTGGCCGCGGTCAAGCTGGTCACGGCCCGCTTCTTCGCCGAACACCTGCTCCCGCAGGTCCACGGCCTGGTGGCGCCGGTCAAGGCCGGCAAGGCCGACCTGTTCGCCCTCACCGTGGAGCAGTTCTGACGGTGATCTGACGGCCCGTGTAGGCCGTTTGGCTCATGAAGCGGCCCGGTTGGCCGATGGGACGTCCTGGTGGACCGCACGCGCATCCTTCCCACCATCGGCTCGCCGATGGCGACAGGGCTGGGGCGGGCGCGCGCCCTCGGTGCGCTCCAGTCGATCGGTGCCTCGCCGATCGGCCTGGTCCGGGCCGACAGCGTCACCAACGAGGTCTGGCTGACCGATGACCTCGTCGTGCGCATCAACCGCGACGCCAGCCTCCGGCTCCACCGCGAGGCGGTGCTGTCGCAGGTTCTGCCCGACGAGGTCGGGTACCCGCAGCTGATCCAGCACGGGGGCGAGGTCGGCAGCGACTGGCTGGTGGCCCAGCGCCTCCCGGGCATCCCGCTGAGCCGGGCGTGGCCGGCGCTCACGCCGATGGCCCGGCGCGACGCGGTCCACCAGATCGCGGATCGGCTCAAGGCCGTGCACCAGACCCCCTGCCCCCGCCTCGACGGGCTCCACGACGTGCCGCAGCTGCTGGATCCGGCGCCTTCGGGCAGCCAGGCCGTCCAGCGGCTGCTGAACGCCATCGAGAAGGCCAGCCGGCTGCCCAACGTCGATCCGTCGTTGATGGCCGACGCCTCCCGGCTGGTGGTCGACCTGGCGCCGGCGCTGGACCCGTTCGACGGCGCCACCATCGTCCACGGGGACCTCACGTTCGAGAACATCCTCTGGGACGGCGCCGAGGTCACCGCTCTGCTCGACTTCGAGTACGCCCGGCCCGGCCCCCCGGACCTGGACCTCGACGTGCTCCTGCGGTTCTGCGCGCTGCCCCACCTGCACGTCGCCCCGGACTACGAGCACCTCACGAAGGCCGAGGACTACGCCGAGGTCCCGTGGTGGCTGGCCGAGGAGTACCCGGACCTGTTCTCGCACCCGCGCCAGCTCGACCGGGTGCGCCTCTACTCGATGGCCTGGGACGTCCGCGAGCTGCTCGCCTTCCCGCCGCAGGAGCCGCTGACCCGCCTGCACAAGCACCACCCCTACCAGCGCCTCTCGCAGGTCCTGCGCGGCACCCACTACCTCGACCGCTTCAACGGCGAGGCCTCCGTCCACTACTGATCGCTCGGCCCCGGGCCGGGCTGGCAGGATCGTGCGATGGACGCCACGGATCCCGACCCAGCGGCGGAGGGCGTCGCTGTCCGGATCCACCGAGCGGCGGGTTCGATGACGCCGGCCCAGCGGCGAGTCGCCGACGCGGTGGTGGCGGACCCGCAGCTCGTCGCCTTCGGCACGGTGGCCGACCTCGCCCGGGAGGCCGGCGCGAGCGGCGCGTCGGTCGTCCGTCTCGCCACGCGGCTCGGCTACGACGGGTTCGTCGAGCTCCAGGAGGCGGTGCGCAGCGAGATGTCCGACCGCCTGCGGCCGGCTGCGGTCCGCATCCGCGATCTGCCGCCGGGCGACGTGGTCGGCCGGGCGCTCACCACCTCGCTGGCCGCGGTCGAGGCGACGCTGGAGGGTCTCGACCGCGAGGCGTTCGACGACGGCGTCTCGCTGCTGTCGGACCGCGGGCGGCGCGTCGCGGTGATCGCCGGTGACGCCGGCGCGGGCATCGCCGGACATGCCGGTGACGAGCTGCGGATGCTGCGGGGGGAGGTCGAAGTGATCAGCGGCACGCCCGTCGCGGTGGGGCAGTCCATCGCCCGGCTCGACCCGGGCGACGTCGTGTTGGCGCTCGACCTCCGGCGCTACGACCGCTGGCTGCTCGAGGCCGTGGACCACGCCGTGGGCGAGGGGGCGGAGCTGATCGCGCTGACCGACGGGCCGCTGTCGCCGCTCGCCCGCCTGTCCCGGACGCTGCTGGTGGTCGAGGGTGAGGGCATCGGCCCGTTCGACAACTACGTCGGTGCCCTGGCCCTGCTCTCGGCCCTGGTCGCGGGGGTCGCCGAGACGCTGCGCGCCGATGCCACCGAGGACCTCGACCGCGTCGAGCGCACCTGGCGGGCGCTCGGTTCCCTCACCGAGGGCTGAGGGAACCGGCCGGTAAGGTCGGCCGCACCACCTCCGCACGCTCAGTCAGGGGACACCGCCGTGCTGCACCCTCCGCTCCGTCCACGTCCACGTCCGCGCGCACGCGCCGGTGCCGGGCTCCTCGCCGCCTTCGCGCTCCTCGCCGGGCTGACCGGCTGCACCGACGACGGGAGCGACGGCTCGAAGGGCAAGACGGAGCCGAAGGGCGAGGTCATCGGATCGGGCGACGCGTACGAAGCGACGATCCGCCGCACGACCGACGGGGTGCCCCACATCACCGGCGACACCTTGGCGGATGCTGCGTTCGGTCAGGGCTACGCCAGCGGTGAGGACCGGACCTGCGATCTGGCCGACCAGGTCGTGAAGGTGCGGGGCGAGCGGGCTCGCTGGTTCGGGCCGGGTGAAGAGGACGCCAACCTCAACAGCGACATCCAGTGGCGCGCCATCGGCATGTTCGAGCTGGCGGAGCAGGACTGGGAGGACGTGCCCGACGACGCCAAGGCGCTCTTCGAGAGCTACGCCGCCGGTTGGAACCTCCACCTCGACGAGGTCGGCGTCGACGAGGTCGCGGGCTGGTGCGCGGGTGAGGAGTGGGTCCGCGAGCTGGAGCCCGTGGAGATCTACGCCTACGCCCGGTCGATCTCGCTCAACGCGAGCGGCTCGCGCATCGGTGCCTTCATCCCGACCGCTGCGCCTCCGGGTGCCGGGTCGACGGACGACGGCGACGACGGCGAGGACGAGGGCGCGGCGGGGGCCGGCGCCATCACCGACGGGCCCATCGCCTCCAACGGGTGGGCCATCGGCAGCGAGCGGTCCGCCGACGGCGGCGGGATGCTCGTCGGCAACCCCCACTTCCCGTGGGAGGGCGAGCTGCGCTTCTGGGAGGTCCACCTGACCGTGCCGGGCGAGATCGACGCCTACGGCGTGCAGCTCTCGGGCGTGCCGGGGCTCGGCATCGGGTTCACCGAGGAGTTCGGCTGGACCCACACCGTCTCGGCCGGCAACCGGTTCACCGCCTACACGCTCGACCTCGTCCCGGGGGATCCGACGAAGTACGTCTACGGCGACGATGAGCGGGAGATGACCTCGACCGAGCACACCATCGAGGTGCTCGGCAGCGACGGCGAGGTCACCGAGGAGCAGCACACGACCTGGGCATCGCACTACGGCCCGATCCTCGACTTCCCCGGGTTCGGCTGGACCGACGAGCAGACCATCACCTACCGCGACGCCAACGTCGGCAACGACGAGTTCATCGGGCAGTACTTCGGCATGCTCCAAGCCGACTCGTTCGACGAGTTCAAGAAGGTGCACGAGGAGTTCAACGGCGTCCCGCTGTTCAACACCATCGCCACCTCCGCCGACGGGGAGGCCTGGTACGCCGACACCTCGGCCACGCCCAACCTCTCCGACGAGGCGGAAGCGGCCTACGAGGCGAAGCTGGCCGCGGACGAGGTGACCAAGATCGCAGCCGACAACGGCGCCATCTTGCTCGACGGCTCCGATCCGCTCTACGAGTGGGTCGAGGCCGACGGCGCCCGCGACCCGGGCCTGGTCCCGTTCGACGAGCAGCCGCAGACCAGCCGCGAGGACTACGTCTTCAACGCCAACGACTCCTTCTGGGTGCCCCACGCCACCGCCTTCATCGAAGGCGACTACTCGATCCTGCACGGGCGGCAGAAGACGCCGAGGACGCCCCGGACCCGGGAGAACGCCGTCGTGCTCGACGACACGACGCCCACGGGTGCCAGTGGCGAGGACGGTCTGTTCGACCTCGATGAGCTGGCCGACGCCTCCCTCGCCAACCGCGGCTTCACATCGCGGGAGCTGCTGGGCGGGGTCGTGGAGCGCTGCGAGGGTGCCGGGCCCGTGACCGTCCCGGAGGTCCCCGCGGATGAGGACCTCCCGGGTCTGCCCGCTGGCACGGTGGACATCACCGCCGCGTGTGAGGCCCTCTCGGAGTGGGACGGCGTCTACGACCTCGACCGCGCCGGTCCGCCGGTGTGGCGGGAGATGATGAGCCGGTTCGAGTACTCGGACCTGCTCGACCAGGGGGAGCTCTGGGCCCAGCCGTTCGACGCCGCCGACCCGATCGGCACACCGAGCGGCTTGAACCCGGCGCCGACGGGGGAGCAGGCCGACCTGGTGCTGGAGAACCTGGCCCGGGCGGTGCAGGCGCTCGACGCCGCCGGCTTGAAGCCAGACGTGACCCTCGGCGAGGCCCAGTTCGCCCTGCGCAACGGCGAGAAGGTCCCGATCCACGGAGGAACAGGGGTGGACGGCACGACGAACGTCGTCGGCTTCGGCGGCGGTGCCTCGATCATGGACCCAGCCCTCGACGAGCTCTCCCGTGAGCGCGTCGCCGTCGGCTCGCAGCTGGCCACGATCAACGACGACGACGCCGGGTACCTGATCAACAACGGCACCTCGTTCCTGCTGGCTCTCGCCTTCACCGGTGACGGGCCCCAGGCCAAGGTCTTCCTCGCCTACAGCGACACGGA
>CAZCVS010000273.1:0-5009 GCA_964501845.1 uncultured Iamiaceae bacterium | reverse complement strand
TCACCTCGCAGTGGTTCGAGTGCGGCTGCCACGGCTCGCAGTACAACCAGGTCGGCGAGTTCAAGGGCGGTCCGGCTCCCCGGGGCCTCGACCGCTTCGCCATGTCGGTGAACGGCGGCTCGCTCACCGTCGACACCGGCGTCATCATCCAGGGCCCGGCGCTCGGCACCAACACCACCGGCCAAGAGGCTGAAGGCCCGCACTGCGTGTCTGGATCGGGAGGTCACTGATGGCAACCCAGACGTCGATCGGGCTGCTCCTGCTGCTCCTCGCCGTGATCATCGGCGTGGTCTACGCCTTCATCACGATCCGCCAGGCGAAGCCCGAGATCGGCTCGGAGATCGAGCTCGCCCCCAACCGGAAGCCGTACCTCGACGACGAGGAGCTCGAGGGCCGCAAGCTCGACCGCACCCTCTCGTTCGGCCTGCTCGGCCTGTTCGTCATCGGCATCGGCCTGCCGCTCTACTGGCTCCAGGAACCTGGTCGCCAAGACGGCGCCAAGCAGCGCATCAACGACGAGTTCGTCAAGCGCGGCGGGGGCATGTTCGACACCACGGAGAACGGCGGCTACAACTGCGCCTTCTGCCACGGCAAGGAGGGCGTCGGCGGTGCCACGCCCTACACCCTCACCGACTCGCAGGGCCGCTTCATCAAGACCGTCACGTGGCAGGGGCCGGCGCTCAACACCGTCTTCTTGCGCTCCAGCCGAGACGAGGTGCGCTACGTCCTCACCTACGGTCGCCCCTTCTCGCCGATGCCCCCCTGGGGCACCAAGGGCGGCGGCCCCCTCACCGATCAGCAGCTCCAGGAGATCATGGACTACATGGCCACCTGGCAGCTGACGCCCGAGGAGGCGCAGAAGGAGTACACGGCCCAGTTGGCGGTCATGATGGAGAAGCGCGAGGCCACCTGCGTCGCCTCCACGATCGATGAGGCCAAGTCCGAACTGAGCGCCGAGGAGCTGGCGTCGTTCGACGAGACCACGGTCGATGTCAGCTCGTGCCCGCCCATGTACCGGTCCGAGGGCGAGGCCGGCTTCAACATGGGCTACGACGACGGCTTCGCCGGCGGTGCGTACTCCTGTGGACGCTGCCACACCAAGGGCTGGTCCTACGGTGAGAAGGAAGCCGATGGCACCGGAGCGTTCGGTCCGCCGCTGACCAACGTGCTGCGCCAGTTCCCCGGCGCGAGCCTCGGTCCGAAGGACCAGACGGACTTCGTCTGCACCGGCTCGGAGCAGGGCATCCGCTACGGCCAGACCGGTCAGGGCACCGGACGCATGCCCGGGTTCTGCATCACGCCCGGCTACAAGATCAACCCCGAGAACGGCGAGGTCGGCATTCAGCCCTTCGACTCCGGCAGCGCCGAAGAGGGCGGGATGCTCAGCCAGGAGCAGGTCCGCGCCATCGTGGAGTACGTAAGGAGCCTCGCACGTGACTAGCAGCCTCATGGTCGCCGCCATGTCGTGGGACCCCGGCTTCCGGGGCATCCTCACGGTCGTCGTCTCGGTCGCCATCTTGTGCGGGTCGGTCTTCTTGATCCTCGCCACCAACAACGGGGCCCGCCTGGGCTTCTTGCTGGCGCTCACCGGCTTCTGCGGCTGGATGTTCGTCATGGGCATCATCTGGTCGCTCTACGGCATCGGCTGGAAGGGCTCGTCGCCCACCTGGAAGGTGGTCGACGTCGTCCGCAGCGAGCCTGGCAGCGGGGAGGTGGTGTCCTCCCTCGCCCAAGCGGAGACCCTGCCGCTGCCCGACGAGCTTCCCGATCCGGTCGCGCTCCGCGACGCCAGCGAGGTCTTCACCGAGGCCTACCCGACCACGCAGCGCGACCCGAAGATCGGGGACCTCGTCTCCGTGCCGGGGGAGGGCGAGGAGCTGCTGGCCGAGCTCAACGAGCAGGTCGCCCCGTGGCGCGTGCTCCAGACCTCGAACAAGTACACGGGTGAGACCCAGGCGTTCGTGTCCACCGCCCTGGGCCCCGAAGGCCAGAACGTCTTCGCATCGGCCAGCGACTACGTGGTCCTCAACTCGTTCCTGATCGGGGGCAAGGCGGGCCGCACCGACGACAGCATCATCGGCCGCGTGCGGTGGAAGATCGGCTCGGTCTTCGATCAGAGCCCGCCGGACTTCTACGCGGCGATCCAGCTGCAGGAGGTCATCCCGCAGGAGACCAAGCCCGGTCAGGCGCCTCCCACTCCGGTCCCGAACGAAGAGGCCGACATCGTCACGATCATCCTCAAGCGGATCGACGGCCACCACCTGCGGCGCAACGCCATCGGCATGACCATCCTCATGGGTGCGGTCACCGCGGTCTTGTGCTCGATGCTGCACCGGCGCGACAAGCTCGCCCAGGCGCAGCGTGCGGCCACGGCGGGAGCCAGCTGAGGATGGGCCAGTACCTGCCCATCCTCGTGATGCTCGTGTTGGGCGTGCTCTTCGCCGGCGTCAGCCTGGTGATGTCCGGGCTGATCAGCCCGAAGCGCCCCTCGGCTGCCAAGTCGGCCCCCTACGAGTGCGGCATCGTGCCGCGGCAGGCCCCTCCGGAGCGGTTCCCGGTGCGCTTCTACCTGGTGGCGATGATCTTCGTGATCGTCGACATCGAGCTCATCTTCTTGTACCCGTACGTGGTGATCCACCGCGAGCTCGGGATCTTCGGGCTCCTCGAGATGCTGGTGTTCGCCGTCGCGGTGTTCGCCTCGTTCGTCTACCTCATCGCCAACGGCGCCCTCGACTGGGGCCCCATCGCCCAGCTCCGTTGGTCGCACCCGGCGGTCAGCGCCGAGCGCACGTCCACCTCGACGGTCCGCCGGGTCGGCCAGGAGGGCCGTGAGCCCGAGCCCACCACCGAGGTGGCGGCCTGATGGGCCTCGACTTCAGCAACGGGCTCGAGACCCTGGACCACAACTTCGTCACGGCCAAGGTCGAAGACGTCGTCAAGTGGGCCCGGACCCGCAGCATGTGGCCGGCCACCTTCGGCCTGGCCTGCTGCGCCATCGAGATGATGGGCACCGGCGGCGCCCACTACGACCTCGCCCGCTTCGGCATGGAGGTCTTCCGGGCGTCCCCGCGCCAGGCGGACCTCATGATCGTCGCCGGTCGCGTCTCGCAGAAGATGGCACCGGTCCTGCGCCAGATCTACGACCAGATGATGGAGCCCAAGTGGGTCATCTCCATGGGCGTCTGCGCCAGCTCCGGCGGCATGTTCAACAACTACGCCATCGTCCAGGGCGTCGATCAGATCGTCCCCGTCGACGTCTACGCCCCTGGCTGCCCGCCCGGGCCCGAGACGCTGATCCACGCCATCGGCACCCTCCACGCCAAGATCGAAGACGGTGAGATCTTCCGCCGCCGCGCCGAGAACGGCGGTGGCGCGGCCATCGAGGTCACCCAGCTCGACGGCCAGCGCGGCCCCCAGCCCCTGATCTTGGGTCGGTCCTAGCCATGTCCGAGACCACCACCGCCACCGACGAGCCGGTGGCGCCTGAACCCACGCCCGAACCGGAGCTGCTGCACGGCGCTCCCGTCGTTCGCGTGCGGGGCCAGCAGGTGGTCCACGCCAGCCGCGACGAACTGGTGGCACTGGTGCGCACCCTGCGCCACGAGGGCTGGGTCCAGTGCCTCGACGTCACCGCCGTCGACTACCTCGCCCACCCCCACTCGGATCTTCCCGAGGGCATCGCCGCGGAGCGCTTCGAGGTCGTCGTGATCCTCATCTCGCACCAGGCCCGCGAGCGCCTGCGCATCCGCGTGCAGGTCCCCGAGGCCGACCCGGTCGTGCCCACGCTCTTCGAGGTCCACCCCGGCACCGAGGCCATGGAGCGCGAGGTGTTCGACATGTACGGCATCTCGTTCGAGGGCCACCCCGACCTGACCCGCATCCTCATGCCCGAGGACTGGGAGGGCCACCCGCTCCGCAAGGACTACGGCATCGGCCGCATCCCGGTGCAGTTCAAGGACGCCCCCGACGCATGACCGCCACCGAAGAATCCCCCCGGCTCACCAGCGAAGGCGCCCAGGAGATGGCGCCGCGCATCCTCGCGGGCGGCGCCGAGGTGCTCCGCGAGGTCGGTTCGGTCCTGCGCATCTCCGAGGCCGAGGCCGGTGCCGATGCGCCCGACGACGCCGAGACCACCATCATCAACATGGGGCCCCAGCACCCCAGCACCCACGGCGTGCTGCGGCTGATGCTGGAGCTCGACGGCGAGACCGTCCTGCGCACCAAGCCGGTCATCGGCTACCTGCACACCGGCATGGAGAAGACGGCTGAGACGCTGACCTACCTCCAGGGCGGCACGAACGTCACGCGGATGGACTACGCGTCGCCGATCTTCAACGAGCTGGCGTTCTGCCTCTCCGCCGAGCAGTTGCTCGGCCTGGAGCTGCCGCCGCGGGCCACCTGGATCCGCATGCTGATGAGCGAGCTCAACCGGCTCACCTCGCACTTCCTCTTCCTCGCCACCAACGGCATGGACCTCGGGTCCACGTCGATGATGATCTACGGCTGGCGCGAGCGCGAGGAGGGGCTGCGGATCCTCGAGATGATCACCGGCCTGCGGATGAACCACAACTTCATCCGCGTCGGCGGCACCGCCGCGGACCTGCCCGACGGCTGGCAGCAGCGCCTCACCGACTACCTCGACTCCATCCCCGAGCGGCTGGAGGACTACGAGGTCTTGATGACCAACCAGCCCATCTGGCGCGAGCGCCTCCAGGGCGTGGGGTCCATCACCACCGAGGAGGCCCTGGCCCTGGGCGCCACCGGCCCCATCCTGCGCTCCACCGGGTACGCCTGGGACCTGCGCCGGGACCTGCCGTACCTGGCCTACGACGAGGTGGACTTCGACGTCATCGTCGGCAGCTACGGCGACTGCTTCGATCGCTACGCCATCCGCCTCAACGAGGTGCGGGAGTCGGTCAAGATCCTGCGCCAGTGCATCGAGATGATGCCCGCGGGCGACTACCGCATCCAGGACAAGAAGGTCACGCCCCCGCCGCGCGCCCGCATCG
>CAZCVS010000272.1:0-5020 GCA_964501845.1 uncultured Iamiaceae bacterium | reverse complement strand
GGCGTGGTCATGATGCACTTCTCGCAGTCGAGCGAGTACGTCCGCAAGACGAAGTCCGCCAACGTGGTGGTCGCGCTCTACGAGACGCTGCTCAAGCGATCGGTGACGCCGGAGGCGTACAAGACCCTGGTCGCCGACCTGGCCGCCGGAACCCGAACCACGGCCGATGTCGCCACCAGCCTCTTCGTGTCGAGCTCCTACCGCAACCGCTTCACCACGTTCGATTGACCCGACGGAGCGTGCCGGGGCCTCTGGTACCGTCGGCGTGCCGCTGCTTCGGGGCGACGGCAGCACGGTTGGGTCGACGGTGAGGGGCGATCAGACATGCTGAAGGTCCGCGCACGAGCCGCCTTCGCCGCGGCGCTCGTCCTCATGTCGACCGCCGCCACGCTCGCACCGGCGCGTCCTGACGCCGTCGCCGCGGCTCCGCAGCGCGCCGTGGCTCCGAGGGCCGCGCTGCCGACGCTGAGCGGCGTCGAGTTCCGCGACCTCTACAACCGCTACGAGCCGGTGCCGGGATCGAGGAAGCTGACGTCGGCTCCGCCCATCACCGGCAACGCGGAGGCCGACCGCCACATCCGCAACATCGCCGTCAGCCGGGGATACCGGCTGCGGAGCCAGCACACCGGCCGGCTCGTGACCGCGCTGGGCGTGCCGGTCGACAGCGTCGCCGGCGCCCAGCTCAACGCCCTCGCCAACCGGGCAGCCGCGGCTGGCTACCGGCTCGGCGCCTCCTACGGCTACCGCTCCGCGGACCACCAGCGGTCGATCTTCACCAGCCGGATCTGCTGCTACTCCGCAACCCAGATCGTGCAGGGCCGAGCAGACGGCGCCATCGTCGCCGCCCTCCGGTGGGTGGCACTGCCCGGGTTCTCCAAGCACCAGTCGGGCATGGCGCTCGACCTCAAGGCGGCCGGAGGGTCGGGCGGCAGCTTCGCCGGATCGGGTGTCGGGCGCTGGATGGCCGCGAACAACTACCGGATGGCCAAGGAGTACGGCTTCATCCCCAGCTACCCGCCCGGTGCCGGGCTGCAGGGCCCCGAGCCCGAGCCGTGGGAGTACGTGTACGTGGGCCGCAAGGCGATCGAGTGCGCCGTCCCGCTGGCCCGCTACAACGACCGCGTCGGCTTCGAGATGTGCATGGGGACCAGCGCCATCGCCCGCAAGTACGCGCAGCTGGGCGGCGCCAAGGGGTTCTTGGGGCCGGTGGTCACGCCCGAGAGGGCGAACAGCGACCGGCGCGGCCGCGTTGCCCGGTACCGCAACGGGAACATCTACTGGACCCCGACCACGGGGGCCCATGAGGTCCACGGAGCGATCCTCACCCAGTACGGAAGTCAGGGATCGGTGAACGGCGCGCTCAAGTACCCGACGTCGGACACGCGCACCAGCTCGGACAAGGCGGCGCGGTACAGCAACTTCGAGGGCGGGCGCATCTACTACCGGGGAAGCGCCGGCACGTTCGCGGTGGCCAACCCCGTGTTCCTCAAACACGAGCAGTTCGGCGGTGTCCACGGTGTGCTCGGCTACCCCGTCACCTCGCTGCGGGCTACGAGCGACGGCCGGGCGCGCTACCAGGACTTCCAGAAGGGCCGGATCTACGTGCGCGCGGGGCGTGCCGCCGAGATCCACGGCGCCGTCCTCGCCGGTCACCGCGCGGCGGGCGGACCGACGGGGCGGCTCGGCTACCCGACCGGCGATCTCGGTTCGGTGGGCGACGGCCGCGGGAAGGCCCAGTGGTTCGAGCGGGGACTGATCTGGTACTCGCCCGCCACCGGCGCCCACGGGCTCTGGGGCTCGATCCTCGACCGGTTCACCGCCAACGGCAACGTCCGCGGCACCCTCGGGTACCCGACGTCGCAACCCACCGCGGTGGGCGACGGGCGGGGCACGGTCGCGACGTTCCAGGGCGGCCGGATCTACTCGAGCACCGCCACGGCCGCCTTCCAGGTCAACGGGGCCGTCCTCACGGCCTACCTCGGCCAGTTCGGCGGGCCGACCGGCGAGCTCGGATACCCGCGCTCCGAGCTGCCTCGGGCCGGGACACCGGGCGGCCGGGTCCAGAAGTTCGAGCACGGTGCGCTGCGGTTCAACGCCAACGGGTCTGTGTCGCTGGTGCCCGGGTGAGGGTCCGGGCCCTCGCCGCGCTGGTCGTCGCCGCGCTGGCCTGGTCGTCGGCGTCACCCGTGTCGGCGGCGAGCAGCACCACCATCACCATCGTCCTCGGAGCCCCCAGCACCACCGTGGCCGCTCCCATCTCGGTCAGCGGCATCGTCCGGGCGCCCGGTGCCACGCCGCGGGTCGTGGTCCAGCGGCTGGTGGGCGGGCGCTGGTCCGATCGCGCCGCGGGTCCGGTGAACCCGACGAGCGGGCGCTACCGCATCGCCATCACGCCGGGCGAGCACGGCACCTACACGCTGCGCGTCCGGTCGAACGGCGGATCGGTGGTCAGCCCCGAGGTCCAGCTGGTGGTGCGGCCCCGCCCCACCACCATCACCGCGAGGCTCACGGCCACCTCGGTCCAGCAGGGGACGTCCTTGCAGGTGCGCGGCACCGTGGTCGAGCCGGATGCCATCAGCCGCGTGGTGGTCCAGCGGCAGGTGGGCCGCGGGTGGGTGGACCGCCAGGCGGGCGCCGTCGACCAGCGCACCGGCGCGTTCTCCGTCACCATCACGCCGAGCGAGGCCGGGGCCTACCAGCTGCGGGTCCGCTCCAACGGCGGCACGAAGTTCAGCGCACCCATGGCCCTCGAGGTCCGCCCGCGACCCCGGCAGATCGTGACCTACACGGTCACGACGAAGGGCCGCGTCGGTGCCGACGTGGCGGCGTTCGCCCGTCATGTCGCGGCCACCCTCGCCGAGCGCCGCGGGTGGTCCATGGGCGGCACCATCGCGTTCCGCCAGGTCGCGTCGGGCGGTTCGTTCACGCTGGTGCTGGCCCAGGCGTCGCAGGTCTCCTCGTTCGGCTCGCCGTGCGACTCGTCGTGGAGCTGCCGGTCGGGCCGCTTCGTGATCATCAACGAGACCCGCTGGCAGCAAGGTGCCCCCGGTTGGGGGCTCTCGCTCGACTCGTACCGCCACTACGTCGTCAACCACGAGGTCGGGCACTGGCTGGGCCAGGGTCACGCCTCCTGCTCCGGTTCGGGCGCGGCGGCGCCGGTGATGATGCAGCAGTCCAAGTCGACCCGTCCGTGCCGGAACACCGTCTGGCCCCTGGACTGGGAGCGCAGCCAGGTCGCCCGCCGCCGCGGCGTCCCGATCGCGCCCTGACGCGGCCTGCCGGCGAGTTTCGTCTGTCAGTCGACGAGCGGGCGGACGTCGGCCTTGACGACCTTGCCGAGGGCGTTGCGCGGGAGGGCGTCGACGAAGACGATCCGCTTGGGGCGCTTGTAGGGAGCCAGCTCGGCGCGGGCGAGCGCGAGGAGGGCGTCGACATCGGTGCCGGCCCCCGGGCCCTCGACCGCGGCCACCACCTGCTCGCCCCAGTCGGGGTGGGGCAGGCCGATCACGGCGGCGTCGTGGACGCCGGGGTGGGTGCGCAGCACGTCCTCGACCTCCCGGGGGTACACGTTGTACCCGCCGGAGATGATCAGCTCCTTGCGGCGGCCGACGATCCGCACGTACCCGTCGGCATCGAGCGCACCGACGTCGCCGGTGGCGAACCACCCGTCGCGGAAGCTCTCCGCGGTGGCCTCGGGGCGCTGCCAGTACCCGGCGAACACGTTGGGCCCCCGCACCTCGATCTCGTCGGTGCCCTCGGCGAGGCGCAGGTCGACGCCCGGCAGCGGGAGGCCGACGGTGCCGGCGCGGCGCTCGGCGTCGTAGGGGTTGGACGTGAGCATCACCGTCTCGGTCATCCCGTACCGCTCGATGAGGTGGTGGCCGGTGCCCTGGGCGATGGCGGCGTGGAGGCCCGGATCCAGCGGCGCCGATCCCGAGACTCCGAGTCGCAGGGCCGCCAGCTCGCTGACGCGGCCCGTGCCGACGAGGCGGCTCCACATGGTGGGAACGCCGAACAGCAGCGTGGCCTGGTGGGCGGCGGCGGCGTCGAGGGTGTCCGCCGCGTCGAACGACGGGCGCAGCACGACGGCGGCGCCGGCGGTCAGCGAGCCGTGGAGGCCGACGCCGAGCCCGTGCATGTGGAACAGCGGAAGGGGGAGGACCAGGCGGTCGGCGGGCGTCCAGCGCCAGGCCAGGCCGAGCGCCTCCGCCGATGCCGACAGGTTCCCGTGCGAGAGCAGGGCGCCCTTCGGCGCACCGGTCGTGCCCGAGGTGTAGGCGAGGACGGCAGGGTCCTCCGCACTGACGCCGTCGAGCCACGCGGGGTCCGGGCCGTCGGGCAGAGCCACCTCGGTGCCCACGACGATGACCCCGTCGTCGCCGGCGGCCGCCTCGATCCAGGCGCCCTGTTCGGTCGTCTCGACCACGGCCAGCGCGGGTCGGCCGTCGCGGACCAGGTGGGCGAGCTCGCGCTCGAGGTAGGCGGTGCTGGCCGGGATGACCACCAGCCCGAGGCGCAGGGCGGCCAGGTGGGCGGTGACGAACTCGACCGATGCATTGGCCGACAGCAGCATGCGGTCGCCCGGGTGCAGACCGGCCGCGGCCATCCGGCCGGCGATGGCGCGCGTGCGCTGTTCGAGATCCCCGGCGCTCACCCAGCCATGGGTGTCGTCGAACACCGTCGGGTGGCCGGGCTCGTCCGCCCATCGCTGGGTCCAGACCTCAGCGAGGCTCCGCCGGCCCAGCTGCTCGACCGCGGCGGGCGCGGCGCCGGCGGGGAGGTGGAGGTCCCACGGGGTCATGGCCGTCACCGTAGTGAGCGGTGCGGCGGGTGGCACCGGACCAGCAAGGGTCAGCGGGCGTCGAGCACGTGCCCGTTCGCGGCGGTGACCTCGTAGTGCTCGGGGTCGAACCGGTGCGTCTTGCGGCGGAAGACGAAGGTGAAGTCGGGCCAGAGCGAGGTGTTGCGGCCGCGCTTGTCGAGGTACCAGCTCTGGCAGCCGCCGGTGTTCCACACCGTG
>CAZCVS010000271.1:0-5021 GCA_964501845.1 uncultured Iamiaceae bacterium | reverse complement strand
AGTTCATGGTGTCGGCCGACAGCCGCTTGGCCGCGGTCTCGAACGAGAGGCGGGTCCGAGTGGAGTCCTCGTAGAACAGCCACGCCACCGTCTTGCCCCGCAGCGCCGGCACCCGCGGGATCGGCCGTTCCGACACCTCGACGAACGAGTCGGTGAGGCGCATGACCTCGTCGATGCCGACCTGGCCGCCGAGGTCGGGAATGTCGAGGAGGTGGCGCACGTGGTCGGACGAGCCGCCGCTCATCGGATCATCTCTCCCAGGTCGACGCCGTCGGGGTGGACGTCGACCACCTCGTCGCGCCGCGTCGGCAGGTTCTTGCCGACGTAGTCCGGGCGGATGGGCAGCTCTCGGTGGCCGCGGTCGATCATGACTGCCAACTGCACCGCCCGGGGGCGCCCGTAGTCCGACAGGGCGTTGAGGGCGGCGCGGATGGTCCGGCCCGTGAACAGCACGTCGTCGCAGAGCACGACCGTGCGCCCGTCGAGCGACCACGGGATGTCGGTGACGGCCTCGGGCAGCACCGGTCGCAGGCCGATGTCGTCCCGGTAGAAGGCGACGTCGAGCGAACCGACCGGCACCTCGACGCTAGCGATCGTGTTGAGCGCGCCGGCGAGGGCGTCGGCCATCGACACTCCCCCGGTCTGCAGCCCGATCAGCAGCACTTCGTCGATGCCCTGGTTGGCCTCGATGATCTCGTGGGCCATGCGCCACACCGCCCGCTGGACGTCGTCGCTGTCCATCACCCGGGTCCGTGGCGCGAAGACGCCCCCGTACGGGGGCGCTTGACGTCGTTCTCGTTCAGCCATGGGGGCTCGCTTCCTGTCCGTCTGGGCCTCACGGGACCCGCTTCACGGTCAGAACGGCACGGTACCAGCCTCAGGGCGGGCGGACCCGGTGGCTAGCGGGGCCGATCCCGGATCCAGACCTCGGTGCCGGTCTCGAGCTCCCCGGCGCGGGCCATGCCGGCGGCCTCGGCGACGCGCCCGGCCTTGGGGTTGTCGGGGTGGGTGCGGGCGAAGAGGCGCTGGACCGGAAGCTCCCGCAGCACCCACTCCACGAAGGTCGAGGCGGCGGCGGACGCCCGGCCGCCTCCTCGGGCCTCCGGTGTCAGCCAGAACCCCAGCTCGGCCCAGCCCTTGTCGGACTCGACCACAACCAGCCCGACCTCGCCCAGGACGGTGCGGGGCGCGTCGAGCTGGGTGATCACCAGGTCCATGGCCAGACCGCGCGAGCGGCGGACCTCCTCGCCGCGTATCCAGGTCCGGGCCGCATCGACGGAGGCGTCGGGCGGGACCGAGGTCCACCGCGCCACCTCGGGGTCGGTCCAAGCGGCGGCCAGGATCACCGGGTCGTCCTCACCCGCGCCCCAGGGGCGCAGGCCGATCTGCGTGACCGGGTCGGCGAGCGGTGGCCAGGGCAGAGGGAAGATCCACGGTTCGGCCCAGCCATCGCTCATGGTCACTGCTCCGATCGCAACTCGGTGGCCAGCCGAGACAACAGGCCGTTGATGAAGGTGTGGGAGTCGTCGGTCGAGTAGCGCTTGGCCAGTTCGACCGCCTCGGAGATGCAGGCACCGACCGGGACGTCGGTGTGGGCCAGCTCGTAGGTGGCCAGCCGCAGCAGCGTGCGGTCGATGGCCGGCATGCGCACGACCGTCCAGCCCACCGAGTAGCGGCCGATCAGCTCGTCGAGCTCATCGACGTGGTCGCTGACGCCGACGACAAGCTCGGCGGCGTAGGCCTCCGGCGTGACCGGGAGCAGGTCGATGACCTCCGCCATGGGCGTCAGGCCCTTCTGCTCGGCCTCGTAGAGCAGCGCGAGCGCCCGCTCCCGCGACTCGCGGCGGGTCCCGACGCCGTCGAAGCCCGAGACGCGGACCGGAGCGTCTTCCTCGATGATCTCGACGTCGGTCTCGTCGACATCGGTGGTGTCTTCGATGGCGACCTCGACCTCCTCGAAGGCCTCGATCACGTCGTCGTCGCCGAGGTCCAGGCCGGGCGGCAGGAAGGGAAGCTCAGGGGTGTCGGTCACCGGGGGCACCGGCCTAGGCGCGCGTGATGTAGTCGCCGGACCGGGTGTCGACCTTGAGCTTGTCGCCCACGTTGACGAACAGGGGCACCTGGATGACCTTGCCCGTCTCCAGCGTGGCCGGCTTGCGGGCGCCCGACACGCGGTCGCCCTGGACGCCCGGCTCGGTCTCGGTCACCGTCAGCTCGACCGACGCCGGCAGGTCCACGCCGACGATCTCGTCCCCGTACATCTGCAGCACGGCGTTGGCCGACTCCAGCAGGTAGTCGGCAGCTGGGCCGAGCGAGGCCGGGGCCACGTTGAGCTGCTCGTAGGACTCCGTGTCCATGAACACGTAGTCGGTGCCGTCGTGGTACAGGTACTGCATCTCGCGCTTGTCGATCATGGCCTGCTCGACCTTCTCGCCGGCGCGGAAGGTCTTCTCGAGCTGGGCACCGTTGCGGACGTTGCGCAGGGTGGTGCGGACGAACGCGCCGCCCTTGCCCGGCTTCACGTGCTGGAACTCGACCACCTGGTAGAGCCCCTCCGAGAGGTTGAGGCTCATGCCGTTCTTCAGGTCGTTGGTGGTGATGGCCATGTGGGTTCCTTCAGGTGCAAGGTGCAAGGTGCAAGGTAGGAGTGCGGGTGCCGCGTCAGACCGCGGCGAGCTTCGGGGTGAGCGTGATCGGACGGCAGCCTTCGGGGGTGACGACCACCGTGTCCTCGATGCGCACTCCACCGTGCTCGGGGAGGTAGACGCCCGGTTCGACGGTGACCACGCAGCGGTCGACGAGCGTAGCAGCGGAGCTCTGCCCGACCCGGGGGTCCTCGTGGATGTCGAGGCCCACACCGTGGCCGGTCCCGTGCAGGAACGCCTCCCCCCAGCCGGCCTCGGCGATGACCGAGCGGCACGCAGCATCCACGGCCTTGGCCTCGACCCCGTCGGTCACGGCGGCGACGCCAGCGGCCTGCGACTCCAGGACCACGTCGTACATGCGCTGCTGGGTGGCTGACAGCTCCCCCACCGCGACGGTCCGGGTCATGTCCGAGTGGTAGCCGTCGACGAGCGCGCCGAAGTCGATCACCACCAGATCGCCCTCGGCGATGGTCCGGGTGCCGGGGCGGTGGTGCGGCAGAGCACCGTTGGGTCCGGAGGCGACGATGGTCTCGAAGCTCACGTCGTCGGCACCGAGACGGCGCATGGCCGCATCGAGCTCCAGCCCGAACTCCACCTCGGTGGGATGATCCGCCAAGCGGGACCGGACCGCGGCCAGGGCGTCGTCGGCGATGCGGGCGGCGGCGGTGAGCCGGTCGATCTCCCCGTCGTCCTTCACCACGCGCAGACCACCGACGAGCCCGGTGGTCGGGAGGAGCTCGGCCCGGGGAAACCACTTCTCGTCGTAGGTGCGCTGCGCCGACCAGGTGACCGCGTCGGCCTCGAGGCCGATCCGGAGGGTGCCGGACCGAGCCACCCCGGCAGCGACGATCTCCTTCTGCTTCAGGTTGTCGACCTCGATCCGTGCTGCCACGCCCGCCGCCCCGAGCTGCGCCTCGGCCTGCTGGCCGTAGCGACCGTCGGTCACGAAGAGCAGCTCACCTGCTGTCACGAGCAGCAGCGCCGCCGAGCCGGTGAACCCCGTGAGGTACCGGATGTTGGTCAGGTTGGTCACCAGCAGCACCGGCACGCTCGCCTCGTCCATCGCGGCGCGCAGCCGGTCCGCCCGCCCGACCACATCCATCGGGCGCAGCTCGGCGGTCATCGGTCCAGCATCTCCGCGACAGTCTCGATCGCCAACCGGTAGCCATCGCCGCCGTGGCCGGCGATGGTGGCCGAGGCTACCGGCTCGACCACCGACAGGTGCCGCCAGGCCTCCCGGGCCTTCGGGTCCGACAGGTGCAGCTCGACGACCGGCCCCGCGAACGCGTCGAGCGCATCGTGCAGCGACCAGGCGTAGTGGGTGAGCGCCCCGGGGTTGATCACGATCGCGGCGCAACGGCCCCGGGCCTCGTGGATGGCATCGACCAGCACGCCCTCGTGGTTGGTCTGCAGGTGCTCGAGCGCCAGCCCGTGCCCATCGGCGGCCACCGTGGCCGTCGCCACGTGATCCGCGAGCGTCTCTGTCCCGTACACGGCAGGGTCGCGCTCCCCCAGCAGGTTCAGGTTCGGCCCCGACAGCAGCAGGACGATGGGGCGCACAGACACCGTCCCATCCTGACCGATCAGCGCCCAGAGGCCGCGGAGCCTTCTGCCTCGGGCCGGCCTTAGCCACCGGGGCGCCGGGGACCGGTCATCCTCCGCTGTCCACGGGCGGAACCACGCGCCCACGGCGAACCGGGGTTGGTTGCGCCTCGTCGACCGGCTCGCCCGTGTCCCGAGCCAGGTCCGTCCGCTTCTTGTCGTCAAACGACACCCTCAGGGTGTCAAACGTCGGCAAGAAGCCTGGATGAATGGTTCTTGTCGAGAAACGACACCCTCAGGGTGTCAAACGTCGACAAGAACCGTGAGTCAGGTGACGGCTTCGAAGGCGCCCAGGAGGAGGGCTCGGTCGTCGATGCGGACGGGCTCGACGCCGTTGGGGCCGTCGAGGACGAAGGTGACGCCGTCGACGGCCTTCTTGTCTCGGCTGAACAGGTCGACGAGGTGCTGGGGGTCGAGACCCGGCGGCACGACCATCGGGAGGTCGTAGCCGCCGACGACCCGGCGGTGCTCTTCGACGCGGGCCGCGTCGATGCGGCCGAGGCGGCGGGCCAGCTCGGCGGCGTAGATCAGGCCGATGGCGACGCCCTCGCCGTGGCGGAGGTCGTACTCGCCGGCCGTCTCGAGGGCGTGGCCGAGCGTGTGGCCGTAGTTGAGGATGGCCCGGCGGCCGCCCTCGCGCTCGTCGCTGCCGACCACATCGGCCTTGCGGCGCACGCAGGCGGCGACCGCGTCCTCGAGCGAGAGGTCGGGGAGGTCGTCGACGCCGAGGAAGGCGTACTTGGCCATCTCGCCCAGGCCGTTGCGGTACTCCCG
>CAZCVS010000270.1:0-5027 GCA_964501845.1 uncultured Iamiaceae bacterium | reverse complement strand
CCCAAACGGACCCGGCCGGTCCCTCCGCTCAGCGCCGAGCAGGAGGACCGGCCGGTGTCGGTTCTCCTGCAAGATGGACCTCCCGTCGGTTCCTGTTCCGATACGTGCTCCCACAGGTGCAGATCGGGAACAGGAACGGAACGCCGTCGGAACTTGTTCCGAAGCGCGCTCCCACGCGTGCAGGTCGGGAACGAGAACGGCGCAGCCTCGATCGTCCGCTGTTGGCGACCGCATCTGCAAGGGTGAACCGATGCCTGCGGCCGTGTCCCGACCCCTGCCTGTCCACCGGTGAGCGCCCTGGACGCGTTCGGGCCTCGCTCGTGGGTCCGGCCGGAGGCCACCGGGTTCGGGCGGGTGCCGATGTCGACCTACCTGGCGCGTTCCGAGGTGCTGTCGCTCGACGGTAAGTGGGCGTTCGTGCTGCGCGACCGGCCCGAGGATGTGGCGCCCGAGGATCTGACCGGATCGACCGACGAGTGGGCGTCGATCGAGGTGCCGGGCTGCTGGACGATGCAGGGCTTCGACCGGCCGCAGTACACGAACATCCAGATGCCGTTCCCGGGGCCGCCCCCGCTCGTACCCGACGACAACCCCACCGGCGTGCACCGCCGCACGGTCACGCTCCCGACGGCGTGGGTCGGGAAGCGGCTCGTGCTCCACGTGGCCGGCGCCGAGACGGTGCTGTACGTGCACGTCGACGGGGCCCCGGTCGCCATGGGGAAGGACTCCCGGCTGCCCACCGAGGTCGACCTCACCGGCATCGTCACGCCTGGGGTGCCGTTCGAGCTCGCTCTCACCGTCGTGCGCTGGTCCGACGCGACCTACCTGGAGGACCAGGACCACTGGCACCACGCCGGCCTCCACCGCAGCGTCTTCGCCTTCGCCACGCCACCGGTCCACATCGCCGACGTCCACGCCATCGCGGACTTCGACCCGGCCACCGGCGACGGACGGTTGCGGGCGGTCGTCCACGTCGGAGCCGAAGGACACGGCCCCAAGGGCTGGACGGCCCGGGTGGCGCTGGGGGACCATCAGGGCGAGGCACCGGTCTGGTTCGAGCACCCCACCGACTCGCTGACCAACTGGCTGGTGTTCGAGGGCCGGCGGGCGGTGGTCGAGCTCGCCGTGCCCGACGTGGCGCCGTGGAGCGCCGAGACCCCGAACCTCCATCACATCACGGTGACCCTCCTCGATGAAGCGGGAGCTGAGGTCGACGTGGTGGCGCTCGACGTGGGGTTCCGCCGGGTCGAGGTGGTGGGCCACGAGCTGCTGGTCAACGGGAAGGCGGTGCTCATCAAGGGGGTCAACCGCCACGACCACGATCCTCGGCGGGGCAAGGCCGTCACCCCGGCGGGCATCGAGACCGATCTCATCGTGATGAAGCAGCACGGGATCAACGCGGTGCGGACCTCGCACTACCCGAACGACGCCGCGCTCTACGACCGGTGCGACCGCCTCGGCCTCTACGTCGTCGACGAGGCCAACCTCGAGACCCACGCCTACCTGCGCAGCCTCCTCAAGGACCCGCGCTGGGCGAGCGCGGTGCTCGAGCGCATCACCCGCATGGCCCTACGGGACAAGAACCACCCGTCGATCATCATCTGGTCATTGGGCAACGAGAGCGGCAACGCGCCCATCCTCCACGCCGCGGCCGAGTGGCTCCGCCAGTGGGACGGCACCCGCCCGATCCAGTACGAGAGCAGCATCGGCGAGGCGATCTTCACCGACCTTGCGAACGGCGAGCCGGTGGAGCTGGGGGAGCTGATGAGCCGCCCGACCCCGGAGTCCGACCTGATCGTGCCGATGTACCCCACGGTCGAGGACCTCGTCGCCTGGGCCACCCGGGCGACACCCGACCGGCCGCTGATCATGTGCGAGTACATCCACGCCATGAACAACTCGTGCGGCGGCCTCGACGCCTACTGGGATGCCATCCGCACCCACCCCGGTCTGCAGGGCGGCTTCGTGTGGGACTGGGTCGACCAAGCCCTGGTGCAGGAGCTGCCCGACGGGACCGAGCGCCTCGCCTACGGCGGCGACTTCGGCGAACACCCTCACGACGGGCCGTTCTGCCTCAACGGCCTGGTCGACGGGGACCGCGTGCCGCATCCGGCGCTGCTCGAACTGGCGGCGGTCATCGCCCCGGTGCGCATCGCGGCGGTCGACGCGGCGCGCGGCGTCGTCCGCATCACCAACGAGCACGACTTCACCGACCTGTCGCACCTCCGGCCGACGTGGGTGGTCGAGGTCGACGGCCTCGCCATCGCCGACGGAGGGATCGACCCGATCGATCTGGCCCCCGGGTCCTCCACCGAGGTGCGAGTCCCGGTCCCATCGCTGGACCTCCGGGCGGGGGAGCGCGCCCACCTCACGGTGACGTTCGTGCTCGGCGAAGCCCGCCCGTGGGCGCCCGCCGGCCACGTCGTCGCCCGCCAGCAGTTCTCGATGGCTGCGGTGCCCGGTCCCTCGTCGGCCCCCTCCGACCACCTTCGTGTGGAGGCGGATCAGGAACGGACCGGATCCACACGAAGCTCGAGCCTGGAGCCGGAGCTCGCCCTGTGGCGGGCGCCGATCGACAACGAGACGTTCGCCCCGATGCTGGAGCCGCACGCGACCCGCTGGGAGCGCATGGGACTCCGCGACGCGGCGTCGGTCGCCGAGCTCACGACCTGGACGCTCGACACGGATGGAGGGGAGCGGGTCGCTCACGAGGTCGTGATCCCCGAGGAGCTCGACGACATCCCGCGCGTCGGCATCCGGCTCCACCTCGGTGCCGGGATCCGCACGGTCGAGTGGCTGGGCGACGGCCCCCACGAGGGCTACTCCGACCGCCGGGCATCGACCCGGTTCGGTCGCTGGACCACTCCCGTCGACGAGTGGACCGTCCCCTACGTCCACCCGCAGGCCAGCGGCAACCGCACCGGCGTCCGCTGGCTCCGGTTCCTCGACGAGTCCGGCGAGCCGATCCTCACCATCGACCGCATCGACGACCTGGACGTGACGGTCAGCCGCTGGACGCAGGAGGAGATCGCCGACGCCGGCCATCTCGAGGACCTGCCGTCGCTCGGCGACCGTGATGACTGCTACGTCTGGCTCGACGCCCGCCACCGCGGCGTCGGCTCGGGTGCCGTCGGCCCCGACACCACCCCCGAACACCGGGTCGGTCCCGGCCCCTACCGCTGGTCGTACCGGCTGCGCTGACTCCTCGATGCGGCAGGTTCATGATGATGGCATCGAGTGCGGCCGGATCGACGTCGCCGTCGACGTGCTGGCGCTGGTGGCCGCCGGGATCGTGTTCCTCATCTGGCTGCACCGCATCTTCAAGACCTCGCCATCCGAGGCGGCTGGGGGCGCCTGACCCGGGGGCATGGCAGGGTGTCGCTCCGTCCGGCGACATCCGAGATCGGAGCCGGCACGACCACAGGAGGGTCCCGTGACCGAGAGCCAGGACGCGTTCGACGAGCTGCTCGCCACCCTTCGGGAGGTGGGGAACCGCTTCGCCGGCGAGGAGTGGGGCCTCACCGATCCGGGCGACGTGGCCGAGGGGTTGCGGGTCATCGTCCACCACCTCGCCACCGCGGTGGAGACGCAGTTCGAGCAGGACGCGGCCCATCCGACGTTCCGCGAGATCGTGACGCCGTGGCGCAAGGCGCTGGGCGACAACGCGGATGCCCGCTACCACGACGCCGTCGTCCACCCCGCCGGGACCTACCGCATCCGGGGCAACACCGGCGGCGCCGTCTACGTGTCGATCACCATCGAGGCCGGCGCGGAGGAGGGTGCGTTTCCGTCCGGCACCGTCGGCGTCCTCAACGACAGCGACTTCGACATCGCCGACGACGGATCGTTCGAGGTCAGGGTCGGAGGCCCTGAGCTGGAGCGCGGCTGGCTGGGCCTGGCCGCTGACGCGTCCCGCCTGACGGTCCGGCACTACTGGGAGCAGGCGGTGCCGCCCGCCACCCCGCCCGGGCACGACCTCGCCCTATCGATCGAGCTGACCGACGGCGAGGTGCCCGAAGGCCCGGCCGCGCCGAGCGACGAGACCATCGCCCGGTCGATCCGGCGCGCTGCCACCTACGTCCGCAGCCGCACCCTCGAGACCATGGCCAAGCCCGGCGAGGGCGAGGTGCCGGCGTTCGTCTCCCGGATCCCCCACGAGTTCCCGCCACCGGTGCCGCCGGGCGCTCACGCCCTCGCGGCCGCCGACGCGGCCTACAGCATGGCGCCCTACCTGCTCGGCCCCGATGAGGCACTGGTGATCACCGCCTCCTGGCCGGAGTGCCGGTGCGCCAGCGTGTCGCTGTGGAACCGGCAGCTCCAGACGTTCGACTACCTGCGCGGCTCCGTCAGCCTCAACCGGGCCCAGGCCCAGCTCGATCCCGACGGCTCGTTCCGCGTGGTGATCGCCCACGACGACCCGGGCGTGCCGAACTGGCTGACCACCGAGGGCCGGCCCTTCGGCCTCGTGTTCTGGCGCTTCATGCTCCCCGAGGGCCCCATCGCCACCCCCGCCGCCGAGGTGGTCCCCCTCGGCTCGCTCCGCTGACCGCACCGCCCCGACCACCCCGGCCAGCGCCCTCCTGGTCCTTCCGAGCGCCGGTGGATGCACCGGGTCAGCCGCAGGGTGGGTACACTGGGCAGTGCTCGGCGTCCCTCCTGCGCAGCAGGGGGTGGAGCTGGCCCCGTCCGAGGCCAGCCCACACGAACGCCCTGAGCGGACGGTCCGAAGATCGGGTGATCGGCGGGCCACGGCGCAAGGAGCGCCGGATCACAGATGTCTGAGACCACCGAAGCGCTGGAAGCAGCCGCATGGGCGGCAGCCGACGGCAGCGCGACGCCCGAACAACTGATGCTGCTGGAGGCCGATCCCGGCCGTTGGCGCGATGTCGTCGAGGATCTCCTTGAAGACGTCGAGGACCGCCTCGACGCCGTGCGCCAGCTCACCGGGCCGGAGCGGAACCAGGTGGTGGCGGACTTCGAGTCCGAGCTCGCCCAGCTCGAAGCGGCCTACGACCTGCTCTCCAAGA
>CAZCVS010000269.1:0-5027 GCA_964501845.1 uncultured Iamiaceae bacterium | reverse complement strand
GGGTTGATGGCGTACAGCCGGCCATCAACCCTGAGGCCGGCATCTTCGGCGTCGCCCCCGGCACGGGGGCCACCACCAACCCGAACGCGCTGCGGACCTTCGACGACAACTCGATCTTCACCAACGTCGCCAAGACCGAGGACGGCGACGTGTGGTGGGAGGGCCTCACCGACGACGCCCCCGACCAGCTGACCGATTGGAAGGGCAACGGCTGGACCCCCGAATCCCCTGGGCCTGCTGCGCACCCGAACTCGCGGTTCACCGCTCCCGCCGCCCAGTGCCCGTCGATCGACCCGCTGTGGGAAGACCCCAAGGGCGTGCCGATCTCCGCGATCCTCTTCGGCGGCCGGCGCGCCACCAACGTCCCGCTCGTCACCGAGTCCTTCGACTGGCAGCACGGTACCTTCCTCGGCTCCATCATGAGCTCCGAGAAGACCGCAGCCGCAGCCGGGTCCATCGGCGACGTCCGCTTCGACCCGTTCGCGATGCTCCCGTTCATCGGGTACAACGCGGGCGACTACATGGCCCACTGGCTCGGCATCGGCAACGCCACCGACGTCGCGAACCTCCCGAAGCTGTACTGGGTCAACTGGTTCCGCAAAGGCGACGACGGCGCGTTCCTCTGGCCCGGCTACGGCGAGAACAGCCGGGTCCTCAAGTGGGTGTTCGAACGCCTCGAAGGCACCGCGGACGCGACCGCCACCGCCATCGGGCGAGTCCCCACCGCCGACTCGCTCGACACCACCGGCCTCGACCTCGACCCCAAGGTCCTCGCCGAGCTGCTCCGCGTCGACAACGAAGCGTGGCGCAGCGAGATCCCGCTCATCGAGAACCACTTCAAGTTCATCGGCGAGCGCCTCCCGGCCGAACTCGCCGACCAGCTCACCGACCTCGACAAGCGCCTTGCCCGCTGACCGGCCCCGCCACCCCAGCGCCGGACACGGCGCACCTGCACACCTTCGTCGCAGTGCTGCGACCAGATCACGATGCCGGAGAACACATCGGCACCACCGGGTCGACCAGTGCCGCAGCCACGACCGAACCAGACCCCCCACCTGAACCGAGCACCACGCGAATGCACGAACCCACGGCCCAGCCACCGCTGCGCATCGTCGTCTGCCAAGGCGACGAAACCGGCCAAGAGCTCCTCGACGCCGTCCTACCCGTCCTCGACGAGCAGGTGTGCGGCCTGCGCATCGACCTCGAGCCGTTCGACCTTTCACTGGCGAACCGCCGCGCCACCGACAACGCCGTCGTGACCGACGCAGCCGCAGCAATGCGCGAGGCCGGGCTCGGCATCAAGGCCGCAACGGTCACCCCTCCCGAACGAGACGACGTCGGCACCCCCAACCGCATCCTGCGCGAGGCGATCGGCGGCACGGTGATCATGCGCACCGGCCGGCGCATCCCCGGCGTCGCTCCCTACGCGCCGGTGAACCACCCCATCTGCGTGGTGCGCATGGCCGTCGGCGACGCCTACGGCGCCAAGGAGGCCCGCTACTCACGCCCCGACCCCGACGACGAGATCGCCGAGCGGACCGAACGGATCACCCGAGGCGTGTGCCGATCCGTCGCCGAGTACTCGTTCCGCACCGCCGCCGACGTCGGAGGCTGCGTGTTCGGCGGACCCAAGTGGACCGTGTCGCCAACCTATGAAGGCATGCTCAAAGAGGAGATGGACGCAGCCGCCTCCCGCCACCCCGTCGTCAGCTACCGCCCGGTGCTCATCGACGCCTCCTACGCCGACCTCATCACCGGCGCCATGGACGTCCCGCTGGTGATCCCGGCGCTCAACCGGGACGGCGACTGCCTCTCTGATCTGGTGCTCGCCATGTTCGGGTCGATCGCCGGCGCCGAGTCCGTGCTGATCGCCCTCGACGGCGACCTCCAGCCGAAGGTGGCGATGGCCGAGGCTCCCCACGGCACCGCCCCGTCGCTCCAAGGCCGCAACGTCGCCAACCCGATGGCGATGTTCCTCGCCATCGCCGCGGTGCTCGACCACGCCGGACGCCGAGGCCACCTCGAGGCCGGGACCGTCGGCGCCGCGATCCGCACTGCGGTGCTCGAAGGGGCAGCGCAGGGGATCCGCGCTGTCGACCTCGGGGGAACCTCAACCACCAGCGACGTCGTCGACGACGTCCTCGCCCGGGTCACGGCCACCTGCAGCAGGTGATGAGCCGACGCCGCGATCAGTTGCGCCGCGCGCGCATCTCCTCCGACGGCGCCGGTGCCTCGCGGCCCCGGAAGATGAGCCCCGCAGCGCTCAGCGTCTGGCGGATGCCGGCGCCGTAGCCACGTACCGCCAGCATCCACACACCGGCACCGCACGCACCGAGCACCGCGCCGATCACGAGGCCCGACGTGCCCGACGCCTGGTACCCCGACACCACCAGCGCCGCCACCGCTCCCACGAGACCCACGAACGTCGCCAGGATCGTGGCCGACTCGAACTGGGTCATCAGCTTGTCTCGGTACGCATCGTTCAGCTCGCCCACCCCCGGGGTGTGGCGCTGGATCATCCGCAACGGGGCCGTCACGCTCCGGGCGGCCACCGGAGCCCACATCACATAGATGAGCGCCACCAAGAACAGGTACCGGTACGGGAACCCGTCGACGAAGCGCCCACCGGACGGGTCCGCGGTGATGGCCTCCTCGATGATGCCCGCGGCCGCGAGGGTCGCGACCGTCGTTGCGATCAGAAGGAGCAGTGCCTTCGTGTAGCGCAGCACCACGATCCGGATCGACAAGACGTGCTTGGCCAACAGCGCCTCGGTGCGCGCCACGTCGTGGGCGAGCGTCCGGTCGCGGTTCAACCCGGCGAACCGGAAGATCTGCCGCAGCCGTTCGTCGTCGCCCTCGTGGCCTTCCGCAGCAACGGTTCCCCACACCTCGAAGGTGCGGGTGTCGAAGCGGTCCCGCCACCCGTCGTCGTCGAGACTCTTGGGCACGAGCAGCGCCCTGGTCCACTCGTCCTCGCGGCCCTCATCGAGGAGCGCCTGCGTACGGTCGTTCAACTCGTCGTTGTTGAACCCCAAACCGGGGATCACGAACCGGGGACTGAACATCGTGCGATCTGGTGCGTGGTGGCCGGCTCCGGGGGCCCCGAAGATGTTGCTCGTGAAGTAGAAGCCCAACAGGTCACCCACCAGCAGGTAGATCGCCATCACCGGCAGCAGCACGCACAGCGCCGACGCCGTGGCGATCCCTACGATCACAACCCAGCTCTGACCCGAGTCGTACGAAGACACCAGCAACGTGGTCATCTTCGGGAACCCGTCGCGGATGAACAACGGGAGCAGCAAGATCAGCGCCGACCCGCCGAGGAGCGCCTGGCCCACCCGGTGGATCGTGGACAGCCGAACCTCGCTGCGCTGCAAGAACCCTCGCATCGCCGCCCGAGACTCCTCATCGGAGACGGCGGTCAGCGCCTCTTCGGCTGTCGCTGGCGATCTGGCCGCCGGAGCTTCGTCACGCTCGTGCGCGCCAGATGCCACTCAAGACCCCTCGTCGGCCACTTCGAGACGGTGGAAGTGGATCATGGTCAGCAGCCCGCCGAGGAACGGTCCAGCGAAAACCGCAGGCACGGCCGCGACGGCGAGGGAGATCCCGATGTCCTGCCCTGAAGCGAGGACGATGCCGACTGTCACCAGGAACATCACGACCAACCCGATTGCGATGTTCTTGGTGATCACCGCAGCTACGTCTGGTCCGGTCGTGTCGCTCATGGAGGCTCCTCATCGTGTACGTATCAGACTACATGCTAAGCAAAGCAACTGCGCATCTGATAAAGTACGCAACTGTGCGCAACCGGGGTGTGAACGTCGGCGAGGCGAGCCAGTCGATCTCCGAGGTCAAAGCCGACCTGTTCAAGGCACTCGCCCACCCCGCACGGGTCCGCATCCTCGAGGTGCTCGCCTCCGGCCCTCGTTCGGTCGGGCAACTCCAACCGTCGGTCGGCATCGAGGCCTCGCACCTGTCACAGCAACTCGCCGTCCTACGACGCTCGGGCCTTGTCGTGAGCACCAAGCAGGGCGCAGCGGTCACCTACGAACTCGTCGACCCGGCCGTGATCGGACTCCTGCAGGTCGCCCGACAGCTGCTCATCAAGACGCTCACCCCGACCCGGGACCTTCTCAACGACCTCACCGACCCGCGCGCCGTGCCCGAAGGGCCGGCTGCCAAGAAGGGGAGGGGCGCAACAGGGGCGTAGCGGCCAGGCCGACGGGTGCCTGGCCGCTACGTGCGACCGACTGAGCTCAGCACCACCGGCCCGGCCGGCCGATCAGCCACACCACCCCGCTCACCCGAGGTCGTTCCTCACTCGTCGCGGTCCCGCCCGACATCGAAAGCCATGCACAAAGGCATCTACAGGGAACCGTCTCTCACGGCACCTCCGCATCAACCCGACGATCGCCAGTCTCTGCTCGCTGGCTCGAGACCACTGGACGGCTCATAGCAATAGGGCCACAGTCCGGCGGCCCACGTCGCAGCCCCAAAGAGGTCGTAGCTTCTACCGCGATTTCTACTGTGCGAGGCGCTACGGGGGTGTATGCGTTGGGACGGCCGGTGTAGGGCGAGCGGCGAAGCGCCAGCTCAAGGGCACTATTCGGTACTCGTTGGTACGGGCTGAGATTGCGATCGACGATCTCATAACCCGAAGGTCGCAGGTTCAAATCCTGCCCCCGCCACCAACGAATACGCAGGTCAGGCCCGGTCCGCAGGACCGGGCCTCCTGCTTGGCGGGGCCAACCTCTAATGGATCCTTTCACGCCTGGTCGGGCGAGACGCCGCTGAACGTCGCCAAGGTCTCGACGCCGTGGCGGCCACTCGCGCAGCCGGTCGACGTCGGCTGTCCGCGCAGGCGGAGGCGTGGGCGACCGGCTGACCGCGCGGCGGCTGACCTGATCGATTACGCATCAATACGAAATGCTTCGGTTAGTATTGGTGCGTGAGTGATCCGACCCTGATGGCAGGCTCGGTGGAGCCGAGGGAGCTGGTCGACTGGCTGCTTTCGCGCGGACGCCACT
>CAZCVS010000268.1:0-5065 GCA_964501845.1 uncultured Iamiaceae bacterium | reverse complement strand
CGCGGACCATCTTGGCGGAGTCGGACAGGATCTTGATGTGGCTCCCCTGCACCGATGACCATCGCACCGGCATCTCGTGGATGTCGGCCCCGACCGCGTTGGTGAGCGCCAGCAGCTCGACGTCGAAGGCCCAGCCCTGCTCCTTCATGAGGTGGAACACCACGCGGGCGACCGGCGCGCGGAAGCCCTTGAACCCGCACTGGAAGTCGGACAGG
This sequence comes from uncultured Iamiaceae bacterium, assembly GCA_964501845.1. Taxonomy (GTDB): domain Bacteria; phylum Actinomycetota; class Acidimicrobiia; order Acidimicrobiales; family Iamiaceae; genus Aquihabitans. The sequence goes on along the minus strand of CAZCVS010000268.1, from coordinate 4,850 downwards.
GGCAGGCCCATGGCATTGCGCGACATCGTGAGGAACAGCCGGCTGACGTTGTCCCGCGACGGGGAGAGGCCGCCAGCGACGGCGCCCGGCGCGTACCGCGAGCCGATCACCGCGTCGTGCTCCTCCAGGTGGGCGACCATCTCCGGCAGGTGCTCCAGGTCGGTGGCCATGTCGGCGTCCATGAACATGATGAGCCGGCCGGTGGCATCGGCCACGCCGGCGCGCACGGCGGCACCCTTGCCCCGGTGCTGGTCGAGCTGGAGGACCCGCGCCCGGGGCAGGCCGGCGAGCAGGTCGGCCGCCGCCGACACGGTGGAGTCGGTGGAGCAGTCGTCGACGAGGATGACCTCCCAGTCGTGGCCGGCCACCGCCTCTCGCAGCTTCGGCAGCGCCAGCGGCAGTCGCTGCGCCTCGTTGTAAGCCGGGATGATGATCGACAGCTCGGGCACACCGTCGCCGGCCGCCCACTGCTCCACCACGTGGTAGTGAGGCAGGGTGGGCTCGCCGGGAGGGGCCGAGCGTCCGGGACGGCTGGAGGCCAGCGCGGACTCGGCGACCTCGAGGAACTTGTCGGTCGTGACGTCCCAGCTGTAGTCGCCGGCCCGCTCGCGTGCGACGGCGCCGAGGCGGCTCCGCAGCTCCGCGTCGCGGCCCAGCTCCAGCCAGTGCTCCACGAACTCGTCGTCGTCGTCGGCCAGCAGGCCGGTGACCCCGTCGTCGATCGCATCGCGCACCCCCGGCACGCGGAAGCCCACCGTGGGCGTGGCGTGAGCCGCGGCCTCCATCACCACGATCCCCCAGCCCTCCCATGCGGCAGGGTGCACCAGCGCCCAGGCCTCGCTGAAGAGCTGCTGCTTCTGGTGGTCGTCGATCCGGCCGAGGAGCTCCAGGCCCTCAGGCCGGGGGCGGCGGCGCAGGTCCTCGGCCACCGGACCGTCTCCGGCGATGACGAGACGGCCGCCCACCTGGTCGCGGACGGTCGGCCACAGGTCGAACAGCAGCTCCATGCGCTTGTGGGGCACCAGGCGGCCGAGGGCCAAGAAGAGCGGCTCGGGCGAACGGGTCCCGAGCTCCAGCGGGACCTCGACCCCGTTGGGGACGAGGTGGATGTGGGCCGGGTCGACGCCGAGGGCGACGAGGCCGGCGCTGGTCGACGGCGAGACGGCGATGAAGGAGCGGTCGCGGTAGACCCGCGGCATCACCCGCTGTTCGAGGGCCCGGCCGAAGCTGGCCATCGGCGCGGAGAACCGCTGCGACCACTGATCGGTGTGGATGTGGTGGACCAGGCAGATCGAGGGCTTGTCTCGCCACGCGCCCACGAAGAAGGGGATGCCGTTGGCGACGTCGACCACGAGGTCGCGGTCGCGGAACTGGCGGGCGTAGGCAACGGGAGCGAGCGCGTACTGGCTCAGCTCGCCGCCGTTGGCCACGATCTCGTAGTCCCGCGGCCCGATGGGCCCGCCGGTCATGACCGCGACGTCGTGGCCCCGCTGGGTGAGGCGGCGGGCCAGCTGGTCGACCAGTTGCTCAGATCCGCCCGCCTGGGCGTTCGCGAGATCCCGCCATGCTACGAACAGCAGTCGCAAGCCACGCTCCCTACTCGCTGGCCCCTGGACGACGTGCCCAAGGCCGCCCCACGGTACTCGGCTCCACCGAGGTGGTGGCCAGCGGCCCCGAGCCACCCCGGCGCCACCTCTACGATGGCGCCCGTGGCCAACACCGTGGAGCCGGCGCCGGCCACCGACAGCGACCCCCGCTGGCTGGCCCCGGTCCTCGGCATCGTGGCCGGGCTGGTGCTGGTCGGTCCGGGCCTGCGCCGCGGGCTCCTGCTGAACCTGGACCTCTCGGCCACGCCGGTCCTGCGGGTGCCGCCGGGCACGTGGGGCCTCGGCCCAGCGCTGACCCAGCGCGTGCCGCTCGGCACCATCGAGGCCGCGATCGGCGTCGTGCTCGGCGGCCCCCTCACGGTGAAGCTCCTGATCGTGGCCATGGTGGCCGTGGCCTACGCCGGGATGGAGCGGTTGGCCCGGCCAGCCTCGGCCTTGGCCCGCCACGGGGTGGCGCTGATCTACGCCCTCGGCCCCTACGCCGCCACCCGGCTCGCGGTCGGTCACCTCAACGTGGCGTGGGCGGTGGCAGCCCTCCCCTGGGCGCTTCCGACCTTGCTCCGGCCCTCTCGGTCCACGCGGCGGACGTTCGTCGCCGTCCTCGTCATGGGCCTCGGCGGCGCGGCGAGCGCGGTCCTCGGGCTGACGATCGTCGCCATCGGCCTCGTGGTCGACCCCCGCCGACGGGTCCTCGCCGTCGGCGGGACCACGCTGCTCGCGTCGCTCCCGTGGCTGGTCCCCAACGTGGTGGTCCTGGCCCAGGGCGCGTCGGTGGTCGGCGCCGATCCCTTCCGCACCGACGTGCCGGACCTCGGTGGCGCGCTCCGCGTGGCGGCGGGCAGCGGCTTCTGGATCCCCGCCCTCCAGGTGGGGGGGACGGGGATGGTCGCGGTCGCCGCCGGACTCGTGTTGATCGCCCTCGCCGCCTGCGGCTGGCGGTGCTTCGACGCCGACCTCCGCGTGCCCGCGACGGTGGTCGCGGCGACCGGGCTGCTGCTCGCGGCCGCATCGGCCCTCCCCGGGCTCCGTGCCGGTTGGGACGTTCTGTCCGACACCCCGCTCGGCGCACCCCTTCGGGAAGGGCAGCGGTTCCTCGTGCTCTGGCTGGTGGTGGCCTTGCCCCTGGCGGCCCTCGGCGCCGATCACCTCGCTCGGCGGGTCAGCGCGGCGTTCGCCCCCACCGTGGCCGCCGTGCCGCTCGCGCTCGGCCTGATGCTGGCGGCGCCGGCCGCGTTCGGCGCCCAGGGCGCCTTCGAGCCCCGCCACCTGCCATCGGGCTGGACGGGGGCTGCGGCCGAGGTGCGCGCGCACCCGGGAACCACCCTCGTGCTGCCCTGGCACCTCTACTACACCGCCTCGTTCGCCGACCACCGCAACATCCTCAACCCCGGCCCCGATGTCATCGGCGGCGACACCATCTCGAGCTACGACACGGAGGAGGGCGACGGGGGCCAGGAGCAGCTCGACACCCGGCCCGCCGAGGCGGCCCGCATCCTCGATGGCTACCGCAAGGGCCGGCCGGGCGCCGCGGCCTTGGCGGACCTCGGCGTGCGCTGGGTGTTCGTCCCGCTCGAGTACGACTGGTCCGTGTCGGGCAAGGCCCTGGCCGACGACCCCGGGCTGCGCGAGGTGCCGGTGGGCGACCGCGCCCTGCTCTACGAAGTCCGGGACTGGTCCGGACCGCTGCGCACGCCAGCGGGCGGCTCGGCCGAGGTGCCGGCCACCTTCGCCCCGTTCCGCTCGGTTCCCGACACCGGCGGCACCTGGGCGTTCCCCGGCACCGGCGGGTGGTTGCACGGGACCGAGCCCGTCGAGGTCACCGAGGCCGGGCTCCTGCGCGTCCCCGCGGGTAGTGGGCCGCTCTGGTACTGGCCGGCGGTCCCGATCCTGCTCGGCTACCTGATCGCGCTCGGCTGGGTGGTGCGGCTGGCCTGGGCTCGCTTCGGCGATCGACGCTGACCGCTCCGAGTTGGCCGGTCAGTTCCCGATCTTGAGGAAGGCGGCGGTGATCAGCGCCAAGACGTCGACCGTCGCCGGCGGCACCTCGCCCTTCGCGCCGCTCACCGTGGTGACCTGCCAGTTGCCCTGCCGGGCGCTCACGGTGACCAAGCCCTGAAGCCGGGCCTGCAGAGCCTCGTCGCCGACCCCATCGAGCTTCTTGGCCGCCGAGCTGAGCATGTCGACCGTGCCCTTCCAGGATGCGTCGAGCGCACCATCGAGGGCGCCGTCGAAGCCGAGGGCATCGACCTTGAGGGTGCGCACGTCACCCGCGGGGCTCCGCCACTCCCACTGGCACTCGTAGCCCTTCACGCCCGGGACCGGGAAGTCGTTCAACGGGATCGGGTCGTAGGTCCGGAAGGGAGCGTCGATGGCCACGGTGATGAGGTCCTGGTCGACCTGCGCGCAGAACTCGTCGCCCTCGAGGCCGGCCGGCTTGTCGGGCACAGCGACCTCCTTCTTGTCCTTGCCGTCGTCGCCTTCGCTCTTCGAGCAACCGACCAGGAGCAACGTCGCAGCCATCGCTACGACCAGAAATCCACGTCCACGCATGGCGAGCACGGTAGCGGAACCGTCGTCCTGGCTGGATTCAGGGGACGCCCGTCAAGACGGTGGCGTGCTCGGCACTTGGTCGCCAGGCAACGCCGGAGAGGATGGCCGAACCCCCCGTTGGAAGGGCCAGCGGCGCGTGCCGAGCCCCTCCTGGTCCCGGGTAGGGTCGCACACCATGAACGAGCCCGGGCACGAGCGATCGCACGCGCCAGACCCGGGCCTCGGTCCTCCCTCCGGGGAGCGATCGGCCTGGGGCGATGGGCTCTTCGATCCGGAGCCCGCCCCCACGCCGAACGGACCCGGGGTCCAGCCCGACGGGGGCAAGAGACCCCCTGATGCCGGCCGCGGTGCGGACGATCCGTGGGCGCCACGCCTGCCCACCGGCGACGAACGAGCCGAGGCTCGTGCCCGCCGCAAGGCCCGCCGGCGGGCCCGAGCCGAGAAGGTCGCCGCGGAGGAGCCGGACGGAGTCCGCTACGAGCTGAGGTCGTTCCTGGAGTTGGCCGCCCTGACGGGGTTCGCGATCGTCCTACCCGTTCTGGGCTCGTTCGGTGAGTCACCCGAGACGTTCGTGGGGGCCGGCGCCGAGAGCAGCGACATCGTGGCCTTCGCCCTACGCGTGGCGCTGGTCCCCCTGGCGCTGCTCGTAGTGATCGCAGGGGTGAGCCGCCTCTTCGGGTCACGTGTCCGGCG
>CAZCVS010000267.1:0-5127 GCA_964501845.1 uncultured Iamiaceae bacterium | reverse complement strand
ATCGCTTCGGCGGTCATGGCGGCCCTCCCCCGGCTGCTCGGACCCCTTCCGATCGGCCGACGGGAGCCGGAATCAACCGTGCCGGTGCGTCGATCAGCCATCGGCCGTCTCGGTCCTGTCCACCAGGAAGAACACCGAGGGCAGGTGGCTCCGCCGAGGAGCGACGGCATCGGGTCCGAACCACCGCCGCCGCAGCGGGCTGGTGATCCAGCCGAGCGGGCACAGCGCCACGTAGCCGTACGCGACGAGGAGCAGGGTCGCCTCGGGGACGGTGGCCAAGCCGACGATGAGGAGGGCGACCACGAGCACGGTCACCCAGACCCGATCCCGGCGAGGCGACGCCAGCCAGCGGAACGAGGTGAACCGGAACGACGTGGCCATCAACACGGCGGGGACGATGGCCAGCACCACCGGACCCCACCGGTGCCAACCGTCGAAGTCGCCGTCGAACGCGTAGACCGACGCCAGCACGACCCCGGCGGCGCCGGGACTGGGCAATCCGATGAAGTAGCGCTTCTCCCCTTGCGGGTCGATGGTCACGTTGAAGCGCCCGAGGCGGTAGGCGGCGCAGGCGAGCCAGAAGCAGGCGAGGGCCCAACCCGCCAGACCGAAGTCGTGGAGCGACCAGGTCCACAGCAAGATCGCGGGCGCCACGCCGAAGGAGATGAGATCGGCGAGCGAATCGAACTGCAGACCGAACGGGGTGATGGCGCCGACGGCTCGGGCAACCGCACCGTCGAAGATGTCGAACACGATCGCCACGCTGATCAACACGGCGGCCAGGTCGAAGTTGCCGCTCTCCGCGGCGTGGATCGACGAGAACCCGCACAACATGTTGACCAGGGTGAACGCGCTCGGGATCATCGCTCGCACCCGGCTGCGGGCATCGAGGCGCTCGGGGCGCACCACCGCGACGCCGGCCGGCGAGATCAGGCGGAAGTCGTCGGACCCGAGGTTCTCCTGACGGGTGGAGCGAAGGTCCGCCGACGCCTGCGCCGCGGGGCGGCGTCCGGTCACCGGTCGGCTCCCTCGGCGTTCGGCGACGACGGCCACCGGGCGAGGACGGACTCGCCACCCACCGTCCGGTCGCCCACCTGGACCTCGATGCGCACCGACGGCGGCACGAAGACGTCCATGCGCGACCCGAAGCGCATCAGACCGATCCGCTCACCGGCGGCGAGCACGTCGCCGACGCCGATGCGGGTCACGACGCGGCGGGCGGCCACCCCCACGATCTGACGGAACACGACGGTCCGCAGCGCACCGTCGACCATCGACTCGACGGCGATCTCGCTGCGCTCGTTCTCCTGGGCGCTCTCGGCTCGAAAGGCCGCCAGGTAGCGGCCGGGGCGGTGGCCCAGCGCGACGACGGTGCCGGCCACGGGCGTGCGGTTGATGTGGACATCGGTCAGCGAGAGGAAGATGCTGATCTGGTGCCAGTCGCCGGGCGGGGCGACACCCGGCTGCGGCTCGCCCACGTGCATGACTCGGCCGTCGGCGGGAGCCAGGATCAGGTCCGGGTCGGCGGGGGCGCGGAGGTCGGGCGCGCGGTCGGGGTCCCGGAAGAAGGCGCCGACCGCCAGCGGAACGGCGAGGAGTGCCAGCGCGAGCCGTCGGCGCCCGGCCGCGGCGAGGGCCGCAGCCGGCAGGGCGCTGACGGCGATGAAGGGCGCGCCGTCGCGGTCGATCTTCACATCTGCTTCTGTCTACGAGCGGGGTGGGCGCCGGTGGGCGCCCTCACAGGGTGCCACCAACGGAGCGGCCCCGGGGCCGCGGCTAGAGCGAGAGCAGCGAGCGCCAGTCCGCGGCGTGCTGCTGGGCGGCTTCGGCGGGGCTCAGGCGCAGGGTGGCTTCGGGAACCGCGTCGGCGACCGCCCGCAGCTCCGGGTAGTGGTGGGCGGTGAGGTGGACGCCCTCGAACCGCGTGGTCCGTTCGGCAACCAGCTCCGCCGGGGCGGCCGCGTCGAGGAACCCCCAGACGGTGTAGGCGACGCGCAGGTCGTGGACGACCGGGGCCCGCCCGAACAGCGACGCCCGCTTCAGCGCGACGGCCACGCCGCCGGCCTCGGCATCGGCGAGCTGCTCGGTCCCGCGCAGGTGCAGCTCCGAGCGCAGCAGCGGCACGAGCGACAGCAGGTAGCCCTGGTCTGGACCAGGTGCACCCATCCGTCCGGCATCGGAGTCCGGCTGGCCCCCGTTGGTCACCAGCTCGGCCGGCCGATCCGGGTGCCACGCATCATCCCGCCCCGGAGGCGACGAGTAGTTGCGAACCCGATCGTTGGGCTTGAGGGGGACGAAATCAGGAGCAGCCATCGGGCGTGACCTTATTCCTCGGTGTGGAGGAGACCGAAGACGAGGGAGTCTTCGAGGGCCTGCCAGGCAGCCTGGATGATGTTCTCGCTGACGCCGATGGTGGACCAGCTGCGGCGGCCGTTGGTGGAGTCGATGAGGACGCGGGTGACCGCACCGGTGCCCTTGGCCGTGTCGAGCACGCGCACCTTGAAGTCGGTGAGGTGGACCTTGGCCAGCTGCGGGTACTTCGCCCCGATGGCCGAGCGCACCGCGTCGTCGAGGGCGTTGACCGGGCCGTTGCCCTCGCCGATGCGGCCGATGCGCTCGCCGTTGACCTTGAGCTTGACGATGGCCTCGGTGTCGTGGCGGAGATCCTCGCCCTCGGCGACGATCACCCGGTACGACTCCAGTTCGAAGAAGGGCTGGACCCAACCGGTGGCTCGGCGCATGAGGAGCTCGAGCGATCCGTCGGCCGCTTCGAAGTGGTACCCCTCGTGCTCCAGGCGCTTGAGCTCGTCGATGACCGAGGTGAGCGCCGGGCCATCGAGGTCGATGCCGATCTCCTTGGCCTTGAGGTCGATGGTGGCCTTCCCGGCCATCTCCGACACCACGAAGCGGGTCCCGTTGCCGACGGACTCGGGGTCGATGTGCTCGTAGGCGTCCTTGCGGCGGGCGATGGCGGACACGTGCAGGCCGGCCTTGTGGGCGAACGCCGAGGAGCCGACGTAGGGCGCCTGCGGGTCCGGCGTGAAGTTCACGATCTCGGCGATGCGGTTGCTGGCCGAGGTGAGCCGCGACATGCGTCCCTCGGGCAGGGTGCGCACGCCCATCTTGAGGGTGAGGTTGGGGATGATGGTGGTGAGGTTGCAGTTGCCGGTGCGCTCGCCGTAGCCGTTGATGGTGCCCTGCACCTGGACGGCGCCGCCCCGGACACCGGCGAGGGCGTTGGCCACGCCGCAGCCGGTGTCGTCGTGGAGGTGGACGGCGATCTTCACGTCGTCGCGGAAGTGGCCGGTGATCTCGCGCACGACAGCCTCGACCTCGTGAGGCAGCGTGCCGCCGTTGGTGTCGCAGAGCACCAAGGTCTCAGCACCCTGCTCGGCGGCGGCCTCCAGCACGCGGAGGCTGAACTCGGGGTTGTGCTTCCAGCCGTCGAAGAAGTGCTCGGCGTCGAACAGCACCCGCACGCCTGCGTTGCTCAGGAACTCGACCGAGTCGGCGACCATCGCTTCCCCTTCGTCGAGGGTGGTCCGCAGCGCTTCGGTGACGTGGTAGTCGGAGCTCTTGCCGACGATGCACACCGCGGAGGTGCCGGCGTCGAGCAGGTTGCGCAGCGTCGGGTCGTCGTCGACCTTGCCGCGGGGCCGGCGGGTCGACCCGAAGGCCACCAGCAGCGAGCGCTCGAAGCGCAGCTCCCGGGCGGCGCGGTCGAAGAACTCGATGTCCTTCGGGTTGGCGCCGGGCCAACCGCCCTCGATGAAGTGCACACCGAGCTCGTCGAGCTCGTCGGCGATGCGCAGCTTGTCGTCGACGGTCAGGGAGATGCCTTCGAGCTGGGCGCCGTCGCGCAGCGTGGTGTCGTAGATCTCCACTGCCTCCGGCAGCCCCGGATCGCGGGCTGGGAGGTCTTCGACGACGTCGTCGACGGGGGTCTTGGCGTCAGGAGACATGTTCGACCCAGTCCTTGTAGCGGTCCGTCTGACCCCGGATCGCCTTGTGGTACTCGGTGGCGATGGCAGTGGTCATCGGGCCGGGGCACGGGATCGGACGGTCGTCGAGGGAGTTGACGGCCGACACTTCGGCGGCGGTGCCGCACAGGAACATCTCATCGGCGATGTAGACGTCGGAGCGCACGATGTTGGACAGCTCGACGTCGATGCCCAGGTCCTGGGCGATGGTCATCACGGAGTGCTGGGTGATGCCCTCGAGCGCCCCGGCGGCGAGCGGCGGCGTGAGGAAGCGGCCCTGACGGGCGACGAACACGTTCTCGCCGGTGCACTCGGCGATGTGGCCCTGGGGGCTCAGCATGATCGCTTCCTCGTAGCCGGCCTTGAGGGCCTCCATCTTGGCCAGGGTGGAGTTGACGTAGTTGCCCGTCGTCTTCGACGCCGGCGGCATGGTGTTGTGGTCGTGGCGGGTCCACGAGCTGGTCTTGAGCTTCACGCCTGTGGTGAGCGCATCGTCGCCCAGGTACGCGCCCCACGGCCAGCACGCGATGGACACGTCGACCGTGCACGCGGTGGTGGCCAGGCCCATCTCGCCGTAGCCGTAGTAGGCAATCGGGCGGATGTAGCACGAGGGCAGCCCGCTCTCCCGCACGACGAGCTTCGTGGCCTCGACCAGCTCATCGACCGTGTAGGGGATGTCCATCATCATGATCTTGGCGCTGTTGAACAGGCGCTCGATGTGGTCGGTGAGGCGGAACACGGCCGGGCCGTCGGCGGTCTCGTAGGCGCGGATGCCCTCGAACACGCCCGTGCCGTAGTGCAGCGTGTGGGTGAGGATGTGGACCCTGGCCTCGTCCCAGGCGACGAGCTCGCCGTTCATCCAGATCTTCTCGGTGGGCGTGATCGGCATCGTGACCTACTTCGGTGCTTCGCGTGGACGGTGGGGCGGGTGGACGGCTACAGGTTCGCGGCGACGGCGTCGCCGATCTCGGGGGTCGAGGCGGTGAGGTCGTTGGCGGTGGCGCACGCCTTGCGGATGCGCTCGGCGGCATCGACCTCGCCGAGCAGCTCCACCATCATCGCGGCCGAGAGGATGGCGGCGATGGGATTGGCCTTGGCCTGCCCGGCGATGTCGGGGGCGGAGCCGTGGACGGGCTCGAACATCGAC
>CAZCVS010000266.1:0-5145 GCA_964501845.1 uncultured Iamiaceae bacterium | reverse complement strand
GAACGCCTCCTGGTCCTGGCCGGTCTGGGCGAGGTACTGCTCGATGCCGATGCCCTGGGCCTGGAGGCGCATGCCGAGGTCCTCGAGGCGCTGCTGCATCTCCTGGTTGACGAGCGCCTCGGGCACCTCGTCGGTGACCAGCTCGGCCAGGGCCTCGGCCGTCTTCTGCTGCACGGCCATGGTGGCCTGCATCTTCTTGACCATGCCGGAGCGCTTCTCGAGGTCCTCCCGGAGCTCGGCGAGGGTCTCGAACTCCGAGGCCTCGGCGGCGAACGCATCGTCGGCCTCGGGGAGGACCTTCTCCTTGATGCCCTTGACCTCGATCCGGAAGTCGACCGGATCCTCATCGGGCATGGGGTGGTCCGCGGTGAACTCCAAGACGGCGCCGACCTTGGCGCCGGCCAGCTGCTCATCAAGCTCGGGCACGACGGTGCCGCTGCCGACCTCGTAGAGGTAGTCCTCGGCCGTCAGGCCCTCCATGGCCTCGCCGTCGCGGGACCCGGCGATGTCGATGGTGACGTTGTCGCCGGTCTGGGCGGGGCGCTCCACCTCTTCGAGCTCGGCGAAGCTCTCCCGGAGGCGGTCGATGCGGGCATCGATCTCCTCCGGGTCGACGTCCGGCGACGGGATCGTGACCCGCAGGGAGTCGTACCCGCCCACGGTCACGATCGGGCGCACCTCGACCACGGCTTCGAACGCCACGTCGCCGCCCTCTTGGCCGGCGGTGATGTCGAACTCGGGCTGGGCGATGACGTCGACGTCGTGCTCGTCGACGGCCTCCAGGTAGTACTTCGGCACCGCCTGCTCGAACGCCTCGCCGCGGGCGGCTTCGATGCCGATGCGGGCCTCGAGCACCTTGCGGGGCGCCTTGCCGGGACGGAAGCCCGGCAGCCGGACCTCGCGGGCGATGCGCTTGAACGCAGCGTCGATGTCGGACTCGAACTCCGCCTCGTCGACGGCGACGGACAGCTTGACCTTGTTGCCCTCGAGGGCTTCGAACGTTGACTTCATCAGGCTGGCGAGCCTATCGGGGCCTGCCGACACCCCCCGAATGCGTCAGCTCCGCGCTCAGCTCTGGCCAGCCGGGGCATGTCGGTAGCGCTGGCGCACCGCCTCGCCGCTGGTGCCGAGGAAGACGCCGATGAGCGTCCACGAGGTGCCCTCCCGGCGAGCAGCAGCCACCGCAAGCGCGACACGACGCTCCGCGTCCGCACGACCGAGCGCGGCATCACGCACCTCCATCAGCGCGTCGTGTGCCGTCCCGGCGATCGGATTCGGCTTGGCGGCCTCGAACCAATCGGCCAGCTGATCGCCGTGCTTCAGGATCTCTTCGACAGATCGAGGCATGGAACTCGTCTCCTTCGGTGCAGATCAGAGGAACTGGGTACGGGCGGACACGGCGTGGACGATGCGATGGCCCGTGGCGTCAGAGACGACTCCGACCTCGAGCAGCTGAGCGTCGTGTCCCCGGCCCAACGAGCATGGTGAAGCCCTCGCCGAGATCGTGACCTCGAATCGCGTGGATGGCTGCGTGGACCATGTCTTCGTCGGCGACGCCGTGTCGCCGCGCGCTCTCGACGATCAGAAACGATGACAAGTTACCTTGCGAGTCGTTCATGGACAAGGTGCTTGAGCGACCCCACGGCCGGGACCTTCGGGAAGATGTCGAACAGCGGACGGAACCACTCGGGGTCGAGCGGGCCGTCGTCTTCGGGAAACTGCATGGGCACAGCACGCCTCCTAGATCGAACGGATGAGGAGGACGGCGCTCTGCCCGGCCGACGAGGGGCGGCTGCCCGAAGCAGCGACCACATCATGGCGACCCCTCTGACAGCGGGCCGTCTGACGCCGGTAGGTTCGGGCCGTGGGCGATGGGCGACTACTGGATGAGGTCGTCGCGGAGATCGTGGCGGGGCTTCGGGCGGCGGCCGACCCCGACCGGGCCGTGGGCGAGAAGGCGTACCTGAAGAGCTCGATCGAGCACTGGGGCGTGCGGGTGCCCGAGACCCGGGCGATCGTCAAGCGGTCGCTCCCCGCTCGCCCGTCGGCGGATCACGACCTGGTGGTCGGCGTGGCCGAGGCGCTGTGGGCCGAGCCGGTGCACGAACGCCGCGGCGCCGCGTGCCACCTCCTCGCCCTCCACGTGGGGGTGCTCGGTGCGAGTGACCTGGTGCTGGTCGAGCGCCTGCTGCGGGAGGCTCGGACCTGGGCGCTGGTCGACGTCTTGGCGCCGGATGTCGCCGGCCCGATCTTCGAGGCCGATCCCGTCGGCGCCGGACCGGTGCTCGACCGCTGGAGCACCGATGACGACTTCTGGCTGCGCCGGGCATCGGTGCTCGCGCTGCTGAGGCCCCTTCGAGCCGGCGGTGGTGACTGGGAGCGCTTCACCCGCTACGCCGACGCGCTGTGGCTGGAGAAGGAGTTCTTCATCCGCAAGGCGCTGGGCTGGGTCCTGCGCGACACCGCCCGACGCCGCCCCGACCTCGTGTTCGACTGGCTCCTACCCCGAGCCGCGACCGCATCAGGCGTGACCATCCGCGAGGCGGTCAAGCCGTTGACCGACGACCAACGGACCGCCATCGACGACGCACGGCGCTCCACGTAGCGGCGCGGTTCGGCGGCGACCTGCGTCCAAGCCACACCCTCGCCCAGGTCTCGCTCGGCCCGGTACGGTCGAGACGATGTCTCCCTTCACCGGTCTCGTGTACGCCGCGGCCCTCCTCCTCTGGCTCGCGGGGGTGGCGAAGGTGACGGTTCCGGCCTCGACCCGGGTGGCGCTCCGGTCAGCCGGGCTCCCGAGCAAGGCATGGATGACGCAGGGCCTCGGCGGCGCCGAGGCCACCATCGCCGCTGCCGCGGTCTTCGTCGGTGGCCCCGTCGCCACGGCGCTCGTCGCCGTCAGCTACCTCGGGTTCGCGTGGTTCTCCCGGCGGCTCCAGGTCAAGACCCGGGGTGCGGCGCCGTGCGGGTGCTTCGGTTCGTCGAGCGCGCCGGTCGGGACGCTGCACGTCGTCCTCAACCTGCTCGTTGCGGCCGGCGTCGGCGTCGCCGTCGTCGATGCGCCCGGCTCGATCTGGTCGGCGGCGTCCGACACGCCCTGGGCCGGAGTCCCGTTCGTGGGCCTCACCCTGCTGCTCACGTGGCTCCTATACGTCGCGCTCACCACCCTGCCCGAGACCCTCGCCGCCGCCAAGGCGACCGCCCCCACCGCCGGAGCTGCCTCGTGACCGCTGTCATCGTCCTCCTCGGCCTGGTGGTCGCGGTCCTCGCCCTGCTGGTCGTCGGCCTGCTGCGCAGCCACGCCGAGATCCTCAAGCGCCTCCACCAGCTCGGTGCCGGGCTCGACCCCGACCAGCCCAGTCAGCCGGCCAGCCCGGCGCCCACGCCGGTGACCTCCCGCGAGGACTTCCAGGTGATGCCGCAGGTTCCCAGCCCCCCAGACCGCGAGGAGTTCGGCGGGGCCGCCGACCTCGTGGGCGTCAGCCCCGACGGCAACGAGGCCCTGTCGGTGCGCATCCAGGGGGTGGAGCACGACACGATCGTGGCCTTCCTCTCCAGCGGCTGCATCACCTGCCAGAAGTTCTGGGACGCCTTCGCCAAGCCCCGCAAGCTGAAGCTGCCGAACGGCACCCGCCTGGCCATCGTCACCAAGGGCGTCGACGGCGAGAGCCCCTCGTCGGTCGCCTCGCTGGCACCGTCGGGCTTCCCGACCGTGATGACGACCCAGGCGTTCACCGACTACGACGTGCCCGGGTCCCCCTACTTCGTCTACGTGCACGGGCCGTCCGGTCGAGTGCGCGGCGAGGGAACCGGCCCGGACTGGGAGCAGGTGTCGTCGCTGCTGTCGCAGGCCACCGTCGATGCCGGCCTCGCCACCTCCCTGGAGGGCAAGCAGGTCGCCAAGCCCGACGCCGACGCCGCCCGAGAGGCCCGCATCGACCGGGAGCTGTTCGACGCCGGCGTCGCCCCCGGCGACCCGAGCCTCTACGGCGCCGACGCCGACGCCACGCCCGACCAAGGCGGCGGAGATGGCCACATCGGCCACGATCACCCGTGAGGGTGAGTGGAAGCGGCGAGTCCCGCGATGGCTGCGAGACGGCCGCCCGGTCCGCGATGATGGTCGCCTGATGAAGCTCCAATCACACGGCATCGAGACGGATCTGCCGCCGGGCTGGGAAGGGCGGATCGGGGTGCGGACGCAGCCCACGGCCGGCACCCGGGCCATCGGCGAGGTCGGCGAGCGGCCCAACCCGGTGGTCCACCTCGCCAACTTCGCGCTCCCCCAGCAGCGGGGTGACTTCGGCTCGGGAGCGGTCGACCTGATGGGCGCCGACGACGTCCTCGTGGTCCTGTTCGAGTACGGCCCCGAGTGCGCCGACACCGCTCTGTTCAAGCGCCAGGGCGTGCCCACCAAGCTGACGCCGGCCATGTTCTCCACCGCAGCTCTGCAACGGACCATCTCCGGGCAGGCCGGCTGCCAGATCTTCTTCACCGAGGCGGGTCGGGCGTTCTGCTCCTACACGGTCCTCGGTCGCCAGTCTTCGGCTGTGCGGGTCCTCCCCCAGGCCAACGCCACCCTCGCCGGAACAAGGATCGCTCCCCGATGACCGCCCTGCTCCCCCGCCGCGCCGCCCGACCGGGCGACCCGGAACCGGCCATCGACCTCGCCGAGCACGGCATCCACCGGGACCCGGCGCGGCCCGACCCCCTCGGCTCGGCCACGTTCAGCCAGCGCCTCGTGCAGCGCGCCAGCGGCCTGTTCAGCAAGGGCACCACTCGTCGCTCGTTCCTCACCCGCACCGCGGTCCTCGGCTCGGCGCTCGCCGTCGGCCCCATCGACTTCATCCTCAAGCCCGGGTCGGCCTACGCCTACACCTGCGGCACCTGCTCCGACGGGTGGACCGCGTTCTGCTGCACCATCAACAGCGGCCGCAACAGCTGCCCGGCGGGGAGCTTCGTGGCCGGCTGGTGGAAAGCCGACAACGCGGCGTACTGCTGCGGCGCGGCGCGCTACATCATCGACTGCAACGCCACCTGCCCCACCCAGTGCGCCTGCCGGTGCGCCGGCGGCTCGTGCGACGGCCGCCGGACCTGCTGCAACCAGTTCCGCTACGGCCAGTGCCACACCGAGATCGCCTGCTACGG
>CAZCVS010000265.1:0-5150 GCA_964501845.1 uncultured Iamiaceae bacterium | reverse complement strand
CGCGCCGGGCGGAGGCGGCGGGACGGAGCCGGGGTCCGCGCCGGGCGGAGGCGGCGGTGGCGGCACCGCACCCGGCGGAGGCGGGGGCGGCACCGCACCCGGCGGCGGCACGGCGCCCGGTGGGGGCGGGGGCGGCGGAGGGGGCGGCTCCTCCTCGATGCGGCCGACCGGGATCGGGCCGTTGGCCGCCTCGTGGGCCTGCAGCTCCGCGGTGATCCGCTCGATCTCAGCGGCGGCATCGCCCTCGTCGCGGCCGGTTGCGATCGCGTAGTGCCACCCGCCGAGGTCGCGGAGCAGGCCATCGGCCTTCTTCTTCGCCTGGACCTCGTCGAGCTTGTCCTGGCCCTGCTGGAGCGCCTGCTGCCCCTGCTGGATCGCCGACTCCGCACCGGCCTTCACCTTGTCGAGGAACCCCATGACCCGCTCCTTGCGCTGGTGGCCGCCTCGTCCGACGGCCTGCTCGCAGTATGGCCCATCGCAGCGTGGCCGAGCGCGGCCGGGCGCGGTCGCATGCAGACCGGCGCCGGGCGCGGTCAGCGGTGGGCGACGAGGGCGGGGGCGAGCCACTCGTTCCAGATCCAGGCACCGCCCTCCCACGAGTCCACGTGGACCTCGTCACCGGTGGCGAGGCGCTTGGCATCGGTGGGCTCGCCTGCCGGGTCGGCGTCGATGCACACCGCGTCGGTCGGCTCCACAAACTGGGCGTCGCCCCCGGCGGCGTTGGCCTCGTCGACCACCGCCTCGAGGACGCCGTTGATCCAGGGGATGAAGTCGGCGTCCTTGCGCACCCCGGCCGCCTTCGCTCCAGGGCACGAGTAGGCGACGATCGCGAACCGGGCGCCGGCGGCGTTCGCCGTCTCGATGCGATCGAGCAGCCGTTCGCTGATGACCTCGGCCATCTCCGGGGACTGCGCCGGCACGACGTGGCCGTCAGGTGCCTCGGCCCGGGACCACTCCCATGACCCGGGGAACGTCAGCACCACGTCGGGCTTCGCCGCCAGACCGAGCGCCTCGGCCTGCGGACCGCTGGGACAGACTCCGCTTCCCGGGCGGATGAACGGCCCCTCGTGGCCACCCTGCGGATAGCCCCACAACTCGGCCGACAGCAGGCCGCACCCGATGATGGCCCGGGAATCGATCGAGGCGATGCCGTCGGGCAGCGGGTCCGTGGGCGTGTAGTAGCCCACGGTCCAGGCCACGGAGTCTCCGACGACCAGCACCCGCAGGGGGTCGGGCTCACCGACCGGGACGGGAACCGTCGAGCTGGGCGTCGTCTCGACCGGGCGCAGCGCCTCGGCTGCGGCTTCCGTGCTGTCGACCTGTTGGTGCAGCGGCGGCGGCGCCGCCAGGACGAACGCGGCGACCAGGACGGCCACGGCTCCGAGGCCGGCGGCGCCCCACGCCGGACGGCGGAACCGGGCCCGACGGGCCCAGCCCGTGCGCCGGCGGATGGGGTCCTCCAGCACCTGGAAGCTGATCTCGGCGAGGGCGAGCGACAGGGCCACCGTGATGAGCGCCACCGCGGCCTTCGCCAGGTCGGGCCACTGGAACGAGACCAGCACCTGGATCGGCCACGACCAGAGGTAGATCGCGTACGAGCGCAGGCCGAGGTAGCGGGTGATCCGAGTGGTCGTCGCCCAGCCCAGGATCGAGCGGTCCCCGTCGGGGAGCGCGCTCGTGCGAGCCACCACCACCGCCGAGGCGAGCGACGCGACGATCAGCACCCCGTTGCGGTAGAGGGCGGGCGAGGCCACCTCGGCTCCCACCGCGAGCATGAGGAGCACCAGGGCCCCGACGGCGCCCAGGACCCGGCCGGCGGCGCCCGCGGCGAGCGCGGTCGGCCGCCGACCGGCCAGCAGGCAGGCGAGGGCGCACCCGAGCAGCGGCGCCACGGCCCGGGCATCGGTCCCGACGTAGACCCGCGACAGGTCCTCGGCCTCGAGCCGGTGGGCCAAGACGAGGTGCCAGGCAGCGCTGGCCACCGCGCCGGCCAGCGCGACGACCCCGACGATGGGCACCACCGACCGCCGGACCCGGCGAGCCACGGCGGCCGCGCCCACGAGGACCACCGGCCAGACCACGTAGAACTGCTCCTCGATGGAGAGGCTCCAGGCGTGGCGGAACAGGTTCTCGCCGCTGGCCCAGTAGGAGGGCCCCTGGACCTGGCGCCAGTTGGCCCACCACGTCAGCGTGGCGACACCGTCCCAGCCCAGCGCCCGGAGCTGGTCGCGGGGCCACCCGATGGCGAGCGCGACGAGCGTCACCACCAGCACCACCACCAGCAGCGCCGGCACGAGCCGCCGCACCCGCCGGCCCCAGAACGCACGCAACGACAAGCCACCGGTCTCGCCGATCTCGCCGAGGGCCAGACCGGTGATCAGGTAGCCCGAGAGCACGAGGAACACATCGACGCCCAAGAAGCCGCCGTTCAAGTACCCGAGGTGGTACGCCACGACGGCGACGACGGCGAGCCCCCGCAGGCCGTCGAGCCCGGGGCGGTGCGCCCAGCGTCCTCGGTGCTCAGTTCCCATGGCGGTCCAACCCTACGGGCGGGTCGGCGCCCGTCCGCCGCGGCTGGCGGGCCCGGTCACCCAGGGTCACACCGCGTCACGCACCGAGATCGGCGTCGGTGAGCGGGCCCACGCCGCAGACCGTCGGCGGCGTGGCCAGGACCCGCCGGGCGACCGCCGCCACCTGTTCGCGGGTGACGGCCCGCAACTTGGCCAGCTGCTCGTCGACGTCGGTGACCCTCCCGCGCGAGCACACGTGGTTGCCGAGGCGGGCCATCACGCTGCCGCTGTCCTCGAGGCCGAGGAGGAAGGAGCCCTCCAGGTAGCCGAGCGCCACCTCCCACTCCCGCTCGGTGACCCCGTCGGCCACCAGCTCGGCGGTGATGTCACCCACGAGCTTGCGGACCTCGTCGATCCGCTCGGCACCGGTGCCGGCGTAGACCGCCAGGGACCCAGCGTCGGAGAAGGCGGCGACGGACGAGAAGACGGTGTAGGCGAGGCCGCGCTCCTCGCGGATCTCCTGGAAGAGCCGGCTCGACAACCCGCCGCCCAGGATCTGGTTGCAGACGCCCAGGGCGTAGCGATCGGGGTCGTCGCTGGCCAGTGCCGGCCACACCGCGCACAGGTGGGCCTGCTCGGAGGGTCGGCGCAACAACATGCGCTCGCGCACCGGGATGGTCCCGTCGGGCGCGGTGCGCGGCGGACGGTCACCCGCCGTTCGCTCCGGGAACCGCGCCCCGGCCTCGACCACCTGCTGGTGGTCGACCGCGCCGGCCGCGACCAGCACGAGGTTGGCCGGGTGGTAGTGGTGCTCGAAGAAGGCAGCGATGGCACCACGGTCCATGCCGTCGATGGTCTCGAGCGTGCCCAGCACCTCGCGCCCGAGCGGGTGATCGCCCCAGAGCGCCTCGTGGGCCAGCGACATCGCCCGGTCGTCACCCTCGTCCTCGGCCTGGTGGAGCTCCTCGAGGATGACCTGGCGCTCGGACTCCACGTCGTCGACGTCGAACGCCGGCGAGGTCACCACGTCGCACAGCAGGTCGAGGCCGACGGCCGCGGCCTCGCCCGGGACCCGGGCGTAGAACGCGGTGTGCTCGTGGGCAGTGTGGGCGTTGAGCTCGCCGCCGACCGCCTCGATGGCCTCGGAGATCTCCCGGCCCGAGCGCGTCTCGGTGCCCTTGAACAGCAGGTGCTCGAGGAAGTGCGAGGCCCCGGCCAGCTCCTCGCTCTCATCTCGGGCGCCGACCCGCACCCAGCAGCCGAAGCTGGCCGAGCGCGAGCCGGCCATGGCCTCGGTGACGACGGTGAGGCCGGAGGGGAGGTCGGTGCGCTGGATGGTCACAGGTGCTCGCTCGCTGGAGGGGAAAACGCCGTCGGCCCCAGCCTGGAGGGCCGGGACCGACGGGTACTACGAAACGTTCGGGTCGGCCATCAGACCGACCTCCGACGCCGGTCGATCAGCGACGACCGCCGCCACGGCGACCACCGTCGCGGCCACCGCCCGAACGGCCACCGGAGCGACCGCCACCGCTGCCGCCGGGGCGCTCGGAACCGGGACCGAGGTCACCGAACTCCTCGCGGACCTCGGCATCGAACGCATCCTCGAAGGACACGGTCTCACGGGCCGGGCCCGAGCTGGACGGGGCCGGAGCCTCATCGGAGCTGGAGCTGGAGCTGGAGGGAGCCGCAGCGGCCTCGCCGCCACTGGAGCCGCCGCCGGGGACCAGCGGGGTGACCGGGGTGAGCGACACCTTGCCGTTGGGGTCGACGTCGTCGACCTTGACCTCGATCTCCTGACCGAGCTCGAGGACGTCCTCGACCTTCTCGATGCGCTTGCCGCCGCCCATCTTGGAGATGTGCACCAGGCCGTCACGGCCCGGAAGGATGTTGACGAACGCACCGAACTTGGTGATGTTCACCACGCGGCCCGGGTAGACGGCGCCGACCTCGGCCGACGGCGGGTTGAGGATGAGGCGGATCTGGCGCTCGGCCTCCGCCACCGCACCCATGTCCGACGAGCCGATGCTCACGGTGCCGACCATGCCGTCGTCGTCGACGGAGATGTCGGCGCCGGTCTCGGCCTGCATGGCGTTGATGACCTTGCCCTTCGGGCCGATGATCTCGCCGATCTTGTCGATCGGGATCTCGAAGCTGATGATCTTGGGGGCGGAGGCTCCGACGGACTCACGGGGCGCCGCGATCGCCGCGTTCATGACGTCGAGGATCTCCAGGCGGGCCACCTTGGCCTGCTCGAGCGCACCGGCGAGGACCTCGGAGGGGAGGCCTTCGATCTTGGTGTCGAGCTGGAGGGCGGTCACGAACTCGCTGGTACCGGCGACCTTGAAGTCCATGTCGCCGAAGGCATCCTCGGAGCCGAGGATGTCGGTGAGGGTGACGTACTTGTCGCCGTCGTAGATGAGACCCATGGCGATGCCGGCGACCGGCGCCTTGATCGGCACGCCGCCGTCCATGAGCGACAGCGACGAGGCGCAGACCGAGCCCATGGAGGTGGAGCCGTTGGAGCTCAGGACCTCGGACACGAGGCGCAGCGCGTAGGGCCACTCCTCCAGGCTCGGGACGAGCGGCAGCAGCGCCCGCTCGGCCAGCGCACCGTGGCCGACCTCGCGGCGCTTGGTGCCA
>CAZCVS010000264.1:0-5154 GCA_964501845.1 uncultured Iamiaceae bacterium | reverse complement strand
GCCAACCGGCCGATGATGGAGCACATCGTCGGCCTGCTCAAGCAGCACGGCATCACCGAGATCGTGGTCACGGTGGCGTTCCTGGCCAACCAGATCCGCACGTACTTCGGCGACGGCTCCGAGTTCGGGGTGCGGATGGTCTACGCGACGGAGGACCAGCCGCTCGGCACCGCGGGATCGGTCCGCAACGCCATGGACGAGCTCGACGAGACCTTCCTCGTGATCTCGGGCGACGTGCTCACCGACATCGACCTCGGCAAGGTCCTCGACTTCCACGCCCAGAGCGGAGCGCTCGCCACCATCGGCCTGGTGCACGTCGAGAACCCGCTGGAGTTCGGCATCGTCATCACCCGAGAGGACGGCTCGATCGAGCGCTTCTTGGAGAAGCCCACCTGGGGCCAGGTCTTCAGCGACACCATCAACACGGGCATCTTCGTGCTGGAGCCGGAGATCTTCGACTTCATCCCCGGCGGCCGGCCGGTCGACTTCTCCAGCGAGGTCTTCCCCGCGCTGCTCGAGGCGGGCAAGCCCCTGTTCGGCGCGGTGGCCGAGGGCTACTGGGAGGACGTCGGCACCCTGGAGTCCTACGTGTCGGCCCACAAGGACGTCATGGACGGCCGGGTCACCGTCGACGTCCCCGGGTTCGAGTTCGGCCAGGGGGTCTGGATCGGCGAGGGCGCCGAGGTCCATCCCGACGCCAAGATCGAGGGCTTCGCCATCATCGGTGAGAACAGCCGCGTCGAGGCCGGAGCCCGCCTGGGCGACTACACGGTGCTGGGCGGCAACGTCCGGGTCCGCGGCGATGCCGACCTGGAGCGCAGCGTGGTCCACGACAACGCCTACCTGGCCGAGGGCGTGCGCATCCGTGGCTCGGTCATCGGACGAGCCAGCGACCTGCGCCGCGGCGCCCGCACCGACGACGGCGTCGTGATCGGCGACGAGTGCTTCATCGGCGATGACGCCCACGTCGGCCCGGGCGTGAAGATCTACCCGTTCAAGACGGTCGAAGCCGGCGCCACCATCAACTCCTCGATCATCTGGGAGTCCAAGGGCGCCCGCAGCCTCTTCGGCCGCGACGGGATCTCCGGGCTGGCCAACGTCGACATCAGCCCCGAGCTGGCTGCCCGCGTCGCCATGGCGTTCGCGACGACCCTGCGCAAGGACAGCACCGTCATCACCTCGCGGGATTCGTCCCGGGCAGCCCGCATGCTCAAGCGGGCGTTCATGGCCGGCCTCAACGCCAGCGGGGTGAACGTGCTGGACCTGGAGGTGGCGCCGGTCCCGGTCACCCGGTTCCTGACCCGCCAGCCCGTCGCCACCGCCGGTGTCACCATCCGCCTGGTCGAAGGCGACTCCCAGTCCGTGATGATCCGGTTCTTCGATCGCGACGGCATCGACATCACCGAGGACTCGCAGCGCAAGATCGAGCGCCTGATCGGCCGTGAGGACTTCCGCCGCGTCCTGGCCGGCGAGATCGGAGACATCGGCTTTCCGCCGCGGGCCCTGGAGCAGTACACCGCAGCGCTCGGCGAGACGGTCGACCTCTCCGTCGTCCGCAAGGCCCAGTTCAAGCTGGTCATCGACTACGGCTACGGCGCCACCGCGTTCGTCATGCCCAACGTCCTCGCCAAGCTGGGCGCCGACGTGCTGGGGGTCAACCCCTACGCCTCCACCCGCCAGGCCATCACCGTGGACCGCGCCGATGCGGTCAAGCAGGTGTCGAGCCTGGTCCTCGCGTCCGGGGCCCATCTCGGCGCCGTCCTCGACGCCGACGGCGAGCACCTCACCCTCGTCGACGACACCGGCCGGGAGCTCACAAACGACGAAGCCCGCATGGCGTTCGTCTCGCTGGTCGCCGGCCACCTGATCGGCGACCGCATCGCGCTGCCCGTCAACACCAGCTCGGCGGCCGAGCAGCTCGTCGAGCCCCACGGCGTGCGCATCCAGCACACCAAGACCTCCACCGCGGCGCTCATGGCCGCGGCCAGCGAGAGCGGCGTCGGCTTCGCCGCCAGCGGCGACGGCGGGTTCATCCTCCCGGGCTTCCTGCCGGCGTTCGACGGTGGCGCAGCGCTGGTGAAGCTGCTGGAGCTGCTCGCGCTCGAGAAGACCACGCTGTCTGCCGTCCGGGAATCGCTCCCGCGAACCTTCCTGGCCCACGAGACCCTGGTGACGCCCTGGGAGCAGAAGGGCCTCGTCATGCGCACCCTGGTCGAGCTGAGCAAGGACCGTCGCCTGGAGCTGATCGACGGCGTGAAGGTCATCCACGACGACGGCTGGGTGCTCGCGCTGCCCGATCCCGAGGAGCCCGTCACCCACATCTGGGCCGAGGCATCCGACGGCGCCGGCGCCCGCTCCCTCGCCCAGGAGTACGTGCGGCGCATCCGCCAGACGCTGCGCTGACCCGATCGCCAACCGTGAACCTGAGCCTGAGGGTTGCGCTCGCCGCCTCGGTCGACGCGGTGGGATAGCCTCGCCCCTCATGAACGTCCCCGATGATCTGAAGTACTCGAGCGACCACGAATGGATCCGGGTCGAGGGCAGCCGCATCACGATCGGCATCACCGACTATGCGCAAGACGCCCTGGGTGACGTCGTGTTCGTGCAGGTTCCCGAGCAGGGCGCGCTCGTCGCCGCCGGCCAGAGCATCAGCGAGGTCGAGTCCACCAAGTCGGTGTCAGACATCTACGCGCCGCTCGCCGGCACCATCGCCGAGGTCAACACCGACCTCGAGACCGCGCCCGAGCAGCTCAACAGCGACCCCTATGGCGACGGGTGGATCGCGGTCATCGAGGTCGCCGAGGTGAGCGCCGTCGACGGACTGCTCGACGCCGACGCCTACCGGAAGCTGATCGAGGGCTGATCACCAGCCCAGCGGCCGGCGCGCCGAACCTGCGTCCCTTCGGAAGGAGGAAGCGATGAGCGACGTGTTCTGCACCAACTGTGGACATCGGAACCAGACGGGCTCCAACTTCTGCTCGTCGTGCGGGCAGCCGCTCGAGCGCGTCGAGGACGAGCCCGCGACCATCACCTTCTCCCTCGACTCCGAGTCCGGCGAGCCCGTCGAGGTCGATCTGGACTCGGTCGGCGCCGGCGGTCGCCTCATCGTGACCCGCGGCCCCAACACCGGCTCGGAGTGGGATCTGGAGCACGTGATCACCACAGCCGGCCGCCATCCCGACAGCGACATCTTCCTCGACGACGTCACCGTGTCGCGGCGCCACGTCGAGATCGAGCGGACCACCTCCGGCTCGGTCGTGCGCGACGTCGGCTCGCTCAACGGCACCTACCTGAACCAGCAGCGCATCGAGGGCGACACGCCCATCGCCAACGGCGACGAGCTGCAGGTCGGCAAGTTCAAGCTCGTGTTCGTGGCCGGGGAGGCAGGCTCGTGACCGATCACCTGTCGATCGGAGAGGTCCTCTCGCTGCTGCAAGAGGAGTTCCCCGACGTCACCATCTCCAAGATCCGCTTCCTCGAGAGCCAGGGACTCATCGACCCCGAGCGCACGCCGTCGGGCTACCGCAAGTTCTACGAGGCCGACATCGACCGGCTCCGGTGGATCCTGGTGCAGCAGCGGGAGCACTTCTTGCCGCTCAAGGTCATCAAGGACCGCCTGGCCGACCCCGAGGCCGGTCAAGGTGAGCTGCTCCTCTCCGACGGCACCCCGCCGCCCGCGCCACCGCCTCCTGCGGCAGCGGAGGCCCCAGCCGAGCCGCAGGTCCCTGTCGCCGAGGACTCACCGGCCCACGTCGCCCAGGTGGTGGCCATGGCCACTGCGGACCTGGCGGCCTCCAGTGCCGAGGCCGTCGTCGACGACGCGGCCGCCGGCGATGCCCAGCCCATCTGGATGGTCGACCTGGCGAAGGCGTCCGCCGCCACCAAGGCCAGCGCCGCGGCTGCCGAGGCCCGCCGGCCGCTCCAGAGCGACTCGGGCCCGAGCGAGGTCAGCCTCACCGCCCAGGAGCTGTGCCTCGCCGCCGACATCACCAACGAGTCCCTGCGGTCGCTCGAGCAGTACGGGCTGATCAGCGGCCGGGCGCTCGGCGACGCCGTCTTCTACGACGGCGACGCCCTGCTCATCGCGTCCAAGTCGGCCGGGTTCCTCGACCGCGGGGTCGAGGCGCGCCACCTGCGCATGTACAAGGTGGCCGCCGAGCGCGAAGCCGGCTTCCTCGAGCAGCTGACCATGCCGCTGCTCAAGCAGCGCAACCCCCAGGCCCGCCGCGAAGCCGTGGAGCTGGTCGAAGAGCTCTCCGAGCTGGGCCACGACCTCCGGTCCGCGCTGTTGCGCTCGAACCTCCGCCGCCACCTCGACCAGGCCTAGGGCCGGGTGTCCGCACCCCCCGCCGCCGGACCCGAGCTGCTGGCCGGCCCCGACCAGCTCGACCGTCACGCCCGGGAGCTGGCGGCCGCCATCAGCGCCGACCACCCCGAGGGCGTCACCCTCATCGGGGTGCTCAAGGGCTCGGTCATCTTCTTGTCCGACCTCGCTCGGCACCTGACCGTCCCGACCCGTCTGGAGTTCCTGGCCGTCGCCCCCTACGACGGTGCCGCCGGCCGGACCCGCGTCGTCAAGGACCTCGACCAGTCGGTCGCCGGCGAGCACCTCGTGCTGGTGACGGGCATCGTCGACACCGGCCTGACCGCAGACTTCCTGCTGCGGCACCTGGCCGCCTGCGATCCGGCCAGCATCCGCGTGTGCGCCCTCGCCGACAAGCGGGCCCGGCGCATCCTCCCGCTGACCATCGACTACGCCGCCATCGACGCCCCCGACGCTTTCCTGCTCGGCTACGGGCTGGACTACGCCGGTCGGTACCGCAACCTGCGAGGCCTCTGGACCGCGGATGGCGCCGCCCTCGCCGACGACCCCGACCGCTACGTCACCCAGCTCCACCTCGCCAACCGCTGACCCACCCCTCACCCCCCACAGCCACACCCCCACTCGAACTTCGTAGGTGAGAGCGCCCGATCCGGATCTGTGACCTACGAAGTTCGGATGGGTTGGCCGGTCGGGGCGGGGGATGACGGCGGTAGGATCGGCCTCGATGGCTGAGATGGAGCTCGTCGGAGTCCGCGTGGAGATGCCCAGCAGCTCGCCGATCGCGCTGCTGCGGGAGGTGGGCGGGACCAGCCGCGTGCTGCCGATCTTCA